>NZ_CAXBDC010000011.1:0-63128 GCF_963974195.1 uncultured Nisaea sp. | reverse complement strand
GACTCTGGTTCCTCGCTCAGCTCGAAGGCAGTGCAGCCCCCGATGGCGTTCAGTCCGCCACCTACAATGTCACCGCCGCCCTCGGCCTTGACGGCGCCCTCGACGAGACCGCCTTGCGCGCCGCCCTCTGCGCCCTGACCGCCCGGCACGAGAGCCTGCGCATGAATGTCCGCACCGAAGCCGGACAGCCCGTCCTGCTGCTCCGCGAGGCCTACGATCCCCTGATCGTCGAGGACCTGGCCCTTGAGACGGGTGAAGACCGTGACGCGGTTCTCCGCGCCCGGGCAGCCGCCCATGCCGCAGCCCCCTTCGATCTCGCAACCGAGCCCCTGCTCCGCCTCACCCTGCTCCGGATTGGCGAGAGCCGGCAGGTGCTGCTGGTCAACCTGCATCACATCGCCGCCGACGGCTGGTCCCTCGGGGTGCTGGTCCGCGATCTCAGTGCCCTCTATGCCGCCGCCCTTGCTGACGAGCCCTGTGCCCTGCCGCCGCTACCGGTCCAGTATGCCGACTATGCCGCCTGGCAGCGGGACTGGTTGAGTGGCGCTGTTCTGGAACAACAGATCGCCTATTGGCGCGACCGCCTCGCGGATGCCCCCGCCCTGCTGGAGCTGCCCGCGGACAGGCCCCGCCCCGCCACCAGGACCTGTCGCGGCGGGCACCGTGCCCTCACCCTCGCGCCAGAGCTGACTGACCGCCTCGAGGCCTTCAGCCGGGCAAAGGGCGTCACCCTCTTCATGACCCTGCTCGCCGGCTTCAAGACCCTGCTGCACCGTTACAGCGGACAGCAAGACATCCTCGTCGGCTCGCCCATCGCCAACCGTACACATGCCCAGACAGAAGAGCTGGTCGGCTTCTTCGTCAACACCCTCGTCCTGCGCAGCACCGTCACCCGCGAGACCTCTTTCGAGGCCCTGCTTTCCCGGGTGCGCGAGACAGCCCTCGATGCCTATGCCCATCAGGACCTGCCCTTCGAGACACTGGTGAACGAGTTGCAGCCGGAACGCTCTCTCTCCCACTCCCCGCTCTTCCAGGTCATGTTCGCCCTGCAGAACGCCCCGCAGGAGGAACTGCGTCTCGGCGATGCCGTCATCCAGACCCTCGCCCCCGATCTCGGGACCGCCAAGTTCGATCTCACCCTCAGTATCGAGGCCGGACCACAGGGCCTGACCTGCAACTGGGAATATGCAGGCGATCTCTTCGATCCCTCCCGCATCGACCGCATGGCCGCCCATTACAGCACCCTGCTGGAAAGCCTGCTTGCCGCACCCGAAGCCCCTGCCGGCACATTGCCGCTGCTGACGGAAGCAGAACGGGCCGAGCTTGCAGGCTGGGCTGGTGGGGCGGTGTCTTATCCGCGTGAGGCATCGCTGGCCGATCTCTTTGGAGAGATCGTTGCGGCTGCCCCCGATGCGCCCGCACTGCGATTGGGTAAGACCACGCTGAGCTATACGGAGCTTGATGACCGTGCTGGCAGGCTCGCGGCCTATATCGATGCGCACTACAAGCCCGAACCCGGTGCCGTCATCGGGCTGTGTCTCGAACGCGGCATTGATCTCGTTGTTGCCATGCTCGCCATCCTGAAGACAGGCGGCGCCTATCTGCCGCTGGACCCGGATCTGCCCGCCGAACGCCTCGGCTATATGATTGAGGAGGCAAAGGTCGGGCTGGTGCTCAGCCAGCGGGGGTTGGCGGAGGCGCTTCCGGAGGGAGGCTACGCACAGCTTCTGATCGACAATGACGCGGCAGAGATCGCCGCCTGCGATGCGTCCGTCCCCTCGGGGCGGAGCGATGGCGGCAGTCTGGCCTATGTCATGTACACCTCAGGCTCCACCGGGCGCCCCAAAGGCGTCATGGTGCCCCAGCGCGCGGTCACACGCCTTGTCCGCGACACAGACTATATCGAGATCAAACCCGGCGACCGTATCGCCCAGGCGGCAACGCCCGCCTTCGATGCCGCCACCTTCGAGATCTGGGGCGCGCTGCTCAATGGTGCCGCCATCGAGTTGCTTCACCGCGACGATGTGCTCGATCCGGATCGCTTCGCCGGGCTTCTGCGTGAACAACGCTTCAACATCATGTTCCTGACCACGGCGCTGTTCAATCGTCTGGCACAGATCGACCCTTCCCTCTTCGGTTCTCTCGATACGTTGCTCTTCGGTGGAGAGGCTGTCGATCCGCGCTGGGTCCGTGCCGTGCTCAAGGCCGGAGCGCCAAAGCGCCTGCTGCATGTCTATGGGCCGACCGAATGCACCACCTTCGCAACAGCCCATCCGGTGCTGGAGGTGCCGGACAGTGCCGTCACCGTTCCCATCGGATCGCCCATCGCGAACACGGTTGCCCATATCCTCGACCCGGACGGCCAGCCCGTCCCCGCAGGCATCCCGGGAGAGCTGCATCTTGGCGGCGACGGTCTCGCAGACGGCTATCTCGACCAGCCCGAGCTGACCAACGAGCGCTTCATTCAGCATCCCGTCTTCGGACGCCTCTACAAGACAGGCGACCTCTGCAGATGGAACCAGCTCGGCGCCATCGACTATCTCGGCCGCACAGATCACCAGATCAAACTCAGAGGCTTCCGCATCGAACTCGGCGAAATCGAAGCCGTGTTGCGAGCGCAGGAATGCGTAGAGGAAGCCGTCGTTATCCTGCATGAGGTCGGGGACCGGCGGCGTCTTGTGGCCTACGCCTCCCGGGCTGCGGATGCAGGCTCCCCCGACAGACTGGCCGACATTCTGCAGGCCCACATGGCGACGGCATTGCCGGACTATATGGTGCCGGCACAGACCATCGTGCTCGATACGATGCCGCTTAACGCGAATGGCAAGATCGACCGCCACGCCCTGCCGGAGCCCTCGGATGCCCCCGTCAGGGATGCCTACGAAGAGCCGCGGACCGAACGGGAAATCGCCCTCGCCCTGGTCTGGTGCAATGTTCTCGGCCGGGCACGGATCGGGCGCCATGACAATTTCTTTGAGCTCGGCGGGGATTCGATCCTGAGCATCCAGATCGTCGCACAGGCCCGCGCGGCCGGTCTGCGTCTCGCGGTGCGGGACCTTTTCGAGCATCAGACCATCGCGGCGCTGGCGCCCCATGCGGCAACAGGCGATCTGGCGGATGCCGTGCCGGCAATGCCCCGTGCCAGCGGCCCCGCGCCGCTCACACCCGTTCAATCCTGGTTCTTCTCCTGGGATCTGGCCGACAAGACACATTTCAACCAGGCCCTGATGTTGCGCCCGCGCGACCGCATCACCTTGCCGGAGCTGGAGGCCGCCGGGCACGCTATTCTTGACCGTCATGCAGCCTTGCGCCTGCAGCTCGTGAACGGCCCCGACGGCTGGCGTCAGGACATTGCAGAAACCGCTGGCACGCTGCCGGTCCACCATGAAGACCTCCGCGATTTGCCACCAGATGCCCAGGCCGCCGCGTTGACCGAACGGGCGAGCCATTGGCAAGGCAGCCTCGATCCGGAACACGGCCCGGTCATGCGGCTGGTTCTGTTCGATCTGACGGAGGGGCAACGCCTGCTCTGGTGCATCCATCACCTCGCGGTGGATGGCGTCTCCTGGCGCATTCTTCTCGACGATCTGGAGAGTGCTTTCGCGCAAACTCGCCGGGGCACGGAAATCATCCTCGCCCCTGCATCCGCCTCCTTCCTCGATTGGGCACAGTATCTCCAGACATTGGCCACCAGCCCCGGGATTGCCGAAGAGGCCGCCTACTGGCGCGACTGGGAAGCTCTGCCGCCCCTGCCGAAAGACCATCCCGACGGCATCGCGCGCTGGGACAGCACGGCGCATGTGAAGCTGGCCCTCGACCGGCAGACGACCACCGCCCTGCTGGAACAGGCGCCGCGCGCTTTCGGTACACGGATCAACGATCTGCTGCTCACGGCACTGGCAGTCGCGCTGGAAGACTGGACCGGCCGCAGCGACTGGCCCATCGCGCTGGAAAGCCATGGCCGCCCGGAACATCCGGGTGCACCGGATACGAGCGAGACGGTCGGCTGGTTCACCGCGATCACCCCGGTGCGGCTGGAACTGCCGGACCGGAGCGATCTGGCGGCCTGTCTGAAAGCGGTCAAGGAACAGCTCCGTGCAATCCCCGGCGAGGGACTGGCCCATGGCATCGGGCGCTATCTCACGGACAGCGATCCGGCGGCCTATCCGGAACCCGAAATAGCCTTCAACTATCTCGGCCAGTTCGAGCAGGCGGCGGACGGCAGCTTCTTCACCGTCGCGGGTGAAAGCGCCGGCGAGAGCCAGTGCCTCGACGGCACCAGACCGCATGCAGTGGATATCAACGGGCTTGTGTCGGATGGCGCCCTGACCCTCTCGCTCAGCTACGGCAGCCGACAATATCGCCGGGAGACGATGGAGCAGCTGGCGGCTGGGTTCGAGACCGCGTTGCGGGCTCTCGTGGATCTGTGCCGCAATGAGACGGTCTGCGGCTACACGCCAAGCGACTTCCCGCTCGCGCCCGTCACGCAGGACCAGCTCGATCTTCTGGCAACGGAGCAGGGGCGCGGTGTGACAGCGCTTTACCCCTTGAGCCCGATGCAGCTCGGCCTGGCTTTCCACAGCCTGTCCGATGCGCCGGGCGGCTCGATCTATTTCGAGCAACTGACCTGGAAGATCGGCGGCCCGTTCGACGCGGACAGCTTCCACGCGGCCTGGGATGCGCTCCTGGAACGGCACCAAATCCTGCGCACCGCCCTGTGGCTGGAGGGCGATCAGCCGCTTCAGTTCGTCCGCCGCACAGCCGCCCTGCCATGGCGGGAGCTGGACTGGCGCGCGCTGGACGAGGCGGCACGGGAGAACGCTCTCGAAAAGCTTCTGGCCGAGGAACGCAGCGCCGGGTTCGATCTGACGCGGCCGCCTCTGCTCCGCTGCGTGCTCATCCGGATGGATGACGCACGCTGGCAGTTCGTTCTGGGCTTCCACCATCTGCTGCTGGACGGCTGGAGCCTGCCCATCCTGTTCCGGGACCTGATGCTGCTCTATGGCTCCCGCGCGGCAGATCTTCCGGCGGCGGCGCCTTACGAGCACTACATCGCCTGGCTGGAACACCAGGATGAGGAAGCGGCCCATATCCATTGGCGCACGGCACTCGCCGGTTTCGACGCGCCGACACCGCTGCCCTGCGCCCGCAGCACAGCACCGGACGCGAACGGCGGCGCCCAACAGGAAGCCGGCTTCACTTTCGAGCCCGCGCTCGGCAAGGCCCTGATCAAGAGCGCGCGCGAACGGCACCTGACGCTCAGCACCCTGTTCAATGCCGCCTGGGCCCTGGTCCTGAGCCGGACCAGCGGCGAGCGGGAAGTCACGTTCGGCGTCACCCTCTCCGGCCGGGACATCGATCTCGCCGGGATCGAGGACATGGTCGGGCTCTTCATCAACACCGTGCCGATGCGCGTTTCCACGACGGATTGCCCGACCGGCTCCTGGCTGGACGCCCTGCAGGTGCAACATCAGGAGAACAGCCAGTTCGGCTATGTCCCGCTTGCCGATATCCAGCGGGACAGCGGGATCGCACCGGGCATGGCCCTGTTCGACAGCCTGCTGGTCTTCGAGAATTACCCGCTCGATCCGCACCTTCCGGCAGGACAGGACAGCGGCGCGCACTTCTCCGAAGGACGCGCGATCGATCACACCAACTATCCGCTGACCCTGATCGCGGCCGCTTATGGCGACGAAATCCGGCTTCGTGTCGGTTATGACAGCGCCCGGTTCGACCCGAACGGCATAGAGCGGATTGTCGCGTTCCTGACCACAGCGTTGCGGGGCCTGATCGATGCGGAGGCGGAACAGCCGCTCGACCGGATCGGGATCGTCAGCGCTGAGGAGCGCGCGGCTCTCTGGCACGCAGGGCGCGCGCAGTGCCGCCTGCCGGTCACGGATACGCTGATCAGCCGCTTCGCGTCCCAGGCCGCGCAGCATCCCGACCGCCTCGCCGTCACCTGTGCGGACGCCTCCCTCACTTATGGCGAGCTCGATGCCCGCGCGGAACAGATCGCCCGACACCTCCAGGCGCTCGGTGCCCGGCCAGACCATCTGGTCGGCCTGCTCGCGGAGAGATCCGTCGATCTCATCGCCGGACTGCTCGGGATCGTGAAATCGGGTGCGGCCTATCTGCCCATAGATCCGGCAACGCCCGCAGCGCGTGCCGGTTTCATGCTGGAGGATGCCGGGGCAATCGCCCTTGTGACGGAACGGGTCCACGCGGCCAGCATCACTGGACTGGACCTGCCCTGCCTTTATCTCGACGATCCGGCGGAAGAGACGGTAACGCCCCCCGCACCCGATAAAGCGAGTATGCCGGGCCCGGATCACATGGCGTATGTGATCTACACGTCAGGCTCCACCGGCCAGCCCAAAGGGGTCATGGTCAGCCATGCCAATGTGCTGCGCCTGTTCGATGCGACCGCGACGGACTGCGCTTTCTCGGCCGAGGATGTCTGGACGATGTTCCATTCCGTCGCCTTCGACTTCTCCGTCTGGGAGATCTGGGGGGCGCTGCTGCATGGTGGCCGCGTGGTCGTCGTTCCGGACGATGTCAGGCACTCGCCCGCCGCTTTCCACGACATGCTGGAGAATGAAGGCGTCACCATCCTGAACCAGACGCCGTCGGCCTTCCGCCATCTCATTCCCGAAGCCGTCGAACGCGGACGCACGCTTGCGCTCCGCATGGTCATCTTCGGCGGCGAAGCGCTCGACCTGCCGGGTCTGAAACCCTGGTTCAGCCTTTACGGAGAGGAACAGCCCCGGCTGGTCAATATGTACGGCATTACCGAAACCACGGTGCATGTCACCTGGTGCCCGCTGCGTGAGGGGGATTGCAGCAGCACGGCAAGCCTGATCGGCCGTCCCTTACGCGATCTCGACCTGCATCTGCTGGATGACCGGGGCGAGCCGGTTCCGGACGGTATGGCCGGGGAGATTCATGTCGGCGGGGCGGGACTGGCGCGCGGTTATCTCAATCGTCCCGCATTGACCGCCGAACGCTTCATCGATGGCAAGGTGGAGGGCACTCCCGAACGTCTGTATCGCAGCGGCGATCTCGCCCGGCGGCGTCCGGATGGCGGGCTTGAATATCTTGGCCGCATCGACAAGCAGGTCAAACTGCGCGGCTACCGCATCGAGATCGGCGAGATCGAAGCGACGTTGAGCCAGCACCCGGCAGTGCGCCAGGTGGCGGTGATCGCGCAACAGGATCAGGGCCGCCTCATCGCCTATCTGGTTTGTGACGAAGGTGCGATCCTGGAGCTGCGGGACTGGGCGGCGGCGCGTCTGCCCGCCTACATGGTCCCGGCACTTTTCGTGCCGCTGGAATGCATTCCGCTCACCCGCAACGGCAAGACCGACCACCGTGCGCTGCCTGAACCCGATGCCTACGCCAGCCCGGAAAGCAACCGGAGGGCACCGCAGACCGATATCGAGCAGCGGCTTGTGGAAATCTGGCGAGAGGTGCTCGGCGTCGGGACGATCGGCATCGATGACGATTTCTTCTCGCTCGGCGGACACAGCCTGAAGGCCTTGCAGGTCGTCTCCCGCACCAACCGGGATTTCGGGATCAAGCTGCCCATAGCCCTTCTTCTGAAGCATCCGACGATTGCCGCTCTGGCGCCCTTCCTCGGCAACCATGGCAACTCCAGCTACGCGCCGATCCGGCCTGTGCCCGAGCAGGAAACCTATCCGCTGTCCCATGCCCAAAAACGTTTCTGGCTCGAGGACCGGCTTGCCGCCGACGCCCGCTACAACATGCCGGCAGCCTTCGAGCTGCAAGGCCCGGTTGACGCGGAAGCCCTGCACCGGGCGCTGGAACAGCTGATCGCCCGGCATGAGACCCTGCGCACTATCTTCGTGGAAGTCGATGGCGAGCCGCGACAGCGCATCCTCGGCTCCATTGATGTTCCGCTGAAGAGCATCGCCCTCGACGGTGGAGAGGACGCGGAAGCGCGGACCCGCGCCATCGTCGCGGAAGAGAACCGGACGCGCTTCTCCCTTGAGGCCGCGCCATTGTTCCGCGTGACCCTGATTACCCGGGACGGCGGGCCGACCGTGTTCGTGCTCGTGATGCATCACATCATCGGCGACGGCTGGTCGATGGAGATCTTCTATCGCGAGCTTCTGACGCTCTATCGCGCCGCGCGGGACGGCACAGCCAGCCCGCTGCCGCCGCTGACAATCCAGTACCGGGATTACGCAATGGCGCAGGACCGGCGTGACCGTTCCGAAGATGCACGCTTCTGGGCGGAGCAGCTTGACGGCCTGCAAGGGCCGCTGCGCCTGCCGCACGATCTTTCCGGAACTCCGGGGGCGGTCGCGCAGGGCAACCGGGTGCGTCTGCTGTTGTCGGAAGGGAGCAGCACGGCTCTCCGCGCTCTTTCACATGAAAAGGGGACAACACCCGCCAATACCCTGCTCGCCCTCTTCAAGCTGTTCCTGTTCCAGCTCACCCGGCAGCAGGATATCTGTGTCGGGATGGCCGCCGCCAATCGCGGGAGACCGGAGCTTGAACCGCTGCTCGGCGCGTTCGTGAACCTGCTGCCGCTCCGCACCCGGATCACACCGGATCTCGAATTCGGAGATCTGCTCGACCGGGTAACCCGGACCAGCGCCGATGCTTTGGATCATCAGGATTACCCCTACGACCTGATCCTGCGCGGCCGGGGTCCGGCGGCGGACAACCGCGATCCGGTCAATGTCATCTATGCCTATCAGAATGCGGCCGACATTCATCCGGACGGTGCCGCACCCACCGAGGAGGGGCGCGGAACACCGCACGGAACGCCGGAAGGACCCGACGCAAAACCCCTCGACCTCATCTTCCCGTTCGCCAAGGTCGACCTCATGCTGCTGGTCGAGGATCCGGGCTCCGCCTTCGCGCTGACCCTGGAATATGACGCTGGCCTGTTCACGGCTGAAACCGCCGAACGTCACCTGCAGAGCCTGAACCGTTTCGCCGAGGCCATCGCCGCCGGCGCATCGGATGCGGCGTGAGAGGACAGATATGAAACTTTCCAGCTTCAACCTCGTCGAACCTACCGAAGATATCCGGGATGACGCGGCCCTGATCGAAAGCTTCAACCGCACCAGGCGTGACTATCCCAGAGACCGCACAGTGGCCGAACTGTTCTCGGAGCAGGCCGCGGCCCATCCAGACGCGATTGCGTTGAGTCTCGATGGCCAGAGCATGACCTACGGCGAGTTGGAGCGCAGGGCCAACCGTCTGGCGCATTATCTCTCCGATCATATCGGGCTGCGCGAGGGCGCCCTGATCGCATTCGGTCTGGAGCGTTCGTTCGACCTGATCGTGACGATGCTCGGCATCCTGAAAGCCGGGGGCGCCTATCTCCCGCTCGATCTTGCATACCCGGCGGAACGGCTGCGCTTCATGCTGGAGCATTCCGGAGCGGAGGCTCTCATCACCCGTGCGGATCTTTGCGCAAACCTTCCGGAGGCCGGCGCCCGCCTGATCCAGCTGGATTGGGACGGTCCCGCGATCAAGCAGGCGCCCGACACCCCGGCGATCAGCACCGGAGCCGGCGGCAACCTTGCCTATGTGATGTACACCTCCGGCTCGACCGGCCGCCCCAAAGCGGTCGCCGTGCCGCAGCGGGCCATCACCCGTCTTGTGCGCGGCGCGGAATATGCCGATTTCGGGCCGGACCAGGTGTTTCTGCAATATGCGCCGGTCTCTTTCGATGCCGCGACATTCGAGATCTGGGGGCCGCTGCTGAACGGTGCCCGGCTGGCTCTCGCTGCGGGCGGAAAGCAGAGCCTCGCTGATCTCGGCAGCCTGATCAGCCGCGAGGGCGTGACCACGCTCTGGCTTACGGGCGGGCTGTTCAACGCGATGCTCGACACATATCCGGAGAGCCTGAAACCGCTGCGCCAGTTGCTCGCGGGCGGCGAGGCTCTCTCCGTCGCGCATGTCCGCAAGGCGCTGGACATGCTGCCCGGCTGCCGCCTCGTCAACGGCTACGGGCCAACCGAGAACACCACTTTTTCCTGCTGTTACCAGATTGCGCCCGGCGACTACCGGAACGCCATTCCGATCGGGGCGCCGATCGCCAATTCGACGGCCTACATTCTCGATGACCGGATGCGGCTTCTGCCGCCCGGCACAGCCGGTGAGCTTTATGTCGGCGGCGACGGCCTCGCCATCGGATACTGGAACGATCCCGCTCTCACCGCCGAACGCTTCGTCGCCAATCCCTTCGCTTCCGGAGAACGGCTGTATCGCACCGGCGATCTGGCCTGCTGGCGCGGCGATGGCAGCATTGATTTTCTTGGCCGGCTGGACGATCAGATCAAGATCCGGGGTTTCCGGATCGAACCCGGTGAGATAGAGGCCGCCCTGCACCTCTATCCCGGCATTACCGGCGCCGTCGCGCAGGCGTGGTCCTTGGCGGGGCGTCACGACCGGCGCACACTCATCACGCATTACACGGCGGAAGATGCCATCGACGAGAGCGCGCTGCGGGAGCATCTCGAGGCGACACTCCCCGATTTCATGGTGCCCACGCACCTGATCCGGCTCGACAGCCTGCCCCTCAATCCGAACGGCAAGATCGACCGCGCCGCCCTGCCTCCACCCCCGATGGATGCGGATAGCGCACCCGAGCCACCCTCCGGTGAGACAGAAACCGCACTGGCGGAGATCTGGAGTGACCTGCTCGGAACATCCCCGGTCGGGGCGACAGACGATTTTTTCATGCTCGGCGGGCACAGCCTTCTGGCCGCCAAAATGGTCGCGACGATGGAGAAGAGATTTGGCGTAACGCTGCCACTGACCTCTGTGCTGACCCACCCCACGATCCGCGAACTGGCAGGGGTCATCCTGGACGCGGCACGGTTTGGCACGGCCGAAATCGACCAGCCCTGCGTGCGCCTGAGCAAGCGTCCAGGCGAAAAACCGCTCTTCGCACTGCCGCCCGGAACCACGGATGCCTTGAGCTATGGCCGTCTGGCCGGAGATCTGGAGAATGTTGATTTTCACGCCTTCAACTTCATCGAAGCGGAAACCCGGATTGGCGAGTACGCAGACCTGATCACCGGGGCGGACCCGGATGGCCCGCACATACTCTTCGGCTATTCCGGCGGCGGCAATCTGGCCTTCCAGGTGGCACTGGAGCTGGAGCGCCGGGGCCGACGCGTCAGCGACATCGTGATGCTGGACGCCTCCCGTTTCCTCAAACATTTCGATTATCCGGAAGAAGAGGCGGACCGCCTTGCCCGGACGGTTCTTGAAGCGGACGGCGCGGCCTCCATCGTCTCCAGCAGCGTGCTGCGGGACAAGCTCCACCGCCGGATCCGACGCTATTACGCCTTCCTGTCCTCAACCACCGAGACCCGGCCCGTCACCGCCAACATTCATCTGATCTGCAGCCCTGCGGGCGAGGACGAATACCGGGACGATGACGGAACGCTGATCGCCAGCAAGCAGGCCTGGGCAGAGGTCACACGCGGCGCGTTTCACCGGCACGAAGGCCATGGCGATCACGGCGCCATGCTGCTTGAGCCTTACTACCGCGCCAATGCCGCGCTTCTCGGCGCAATCCTGACATCCGCCCGGGCACCGGCCACGGCGTCCGCCACCCCGTAACCACTCGAAACCACCGGAGAGTGCAATGAACGCGACTGCGAAAACCGATCCCTGGATCCGATGCGCCAAACCGAACCCGGCGGCCAGGCTGCGGCTCTTCTGCCTGCCTTATGCGGGCGGCGGCGCCTCCCTGTTCCGGGATTGGGGACAGGCGCTTCCAGACTCTGTCGAAGTCTGCGCCATCCAGCTTCCCGGGCGCGAAGACCGGATCGCCGAGACACCGTTCCGGCAGGTTGAGGACTTACTCCCGGTATTGCTGGAAAAGCTGCGGCCCTATCTCGACCGTCCCATCGCCTTTTTCGGTCACTCCATGGGCGCATTCCTGTCCTACGAGCTGGCCCGTGCTCTGACAGAAGAGCATCGCGGCCCCGCGCATCTGATCGTCTCCGGCCAGCGCGCGCCGCACCTGCCGCTGTCGCGGCCGCCGAGCTACCACCTGTCCGACTCCGCCTTCTGCGACCGGTTGCGCAGTCTGAACGGCACGCCCGCGTCGGTACTGCAGGAGCCGGAACTCCTGACCATGATCCTGCCGCTGCTGCGGAGCGATTTCGAGATGAGCGAGACCTATCTCCGCACGTCCCGCAGCCAGCTGGAATGTCCCATCAGCGTGCTCGGCGGCGAAGAGGATGACGAGGTCGATCCGGCCGGGCTGGAAGCCTGGCGGGAAGCCACCGTCGGTCCGGTGAGCGTCAGGATGTTTCCGGGCGACCACTTCTTCCTGCAATCCCAGAAAGACGCGCTTTTGACACTGACGGAGCAGACCCTCCGGCCGCACCTGCACTGACCCTCAGAACGGAAAGGAAGCGACATGAGTGATCGCGACGCGGCCCTGGCATATGCCGCCTTCGAAGACCGGGATCTGGAAACGGCAGCACGCCGGGCCGACGCCGCGCTCCGCGCCGGTTTCACGCCCATCCGGCAATTGGGGGCCGTCATTGCCGCCCAGCGCGGTGATTACGCGGACGCGATCGCCAGACTGGAAGCCATGGAAGATCACAGCGAGGCCTCGATCGCCCTGCTGATCCGCCTGCACCTGCTGGCGGGCGATGCGGGTAAAGGCGGCCTGCTCCTGCTCGATTGCTGCAAGGCCAATGCGTTCGGCCCTCCCCTTCACCCGATCCCGCGCTGGCAGGGCGAGCCGCTTGAGGGGCGCCGCATCGTCGCCTGGGGCGGCGGTCTTGGCGATGACATCCTCTATGCTCGCTTCCTGCCCATGCTCGCCAAAAGCCACGGCGCCGAAATCACCCTGCAATGCCGCCCCGGCCTCGTGGAACTGTTCAAATCTCTCACCGGTGTCGACCGGGTGCTGCCTCTGGAAGCCGAGATACCGGAATGCGATTTCCACGTGCAAACGGCGGAGCTCGCGGCCCATTTCGGCATCCAGCAAAACAGGCCGTGGGATGGTCCCTATCTGCATGCCGCGCCGGTCGCGCTTGCCGGAGACGGCCTCAAGGTCGGTCTGGTCTGGGCGACGACTGCCAGCCATTGGGAAGGCGCCTCCCGCAGTGCATCGCTGGCCGAGATGGCACCTCTGGCGGAGATACCGGGGGTCAGCCTGTACAGCCTCCAGTTCGGGGCACCGACCGCGCAACTGACACCGCCGCCCAAAGGCATGGTCATCGAGGATCTCAGCGACCGGATCAGGGGCTTCGCCAATACCGCCGCGGCGCTCGAAGCTCTGGATCTGGTGATCTCGATCGACACTGTCGTCGCCAACCTGGCCGGTGCCATGGGTCTGCCTGTCTGGGTGGCAACGCCGGCCATGCCGGACTGGCGCTGGGGCCTCGAAGGCGATCACACTCCCTGGTTTCCGAGCGCGAAGGTTTACCGGCAATCGAGCGCGGGGAAGTGGCGGGGTGTGTTCGAGACAATGGCGTCCGATCTCGCCCGTCTGGCGCAACAGACCGACAAACGGCAGGCCAGCCGATGAGCACGGCATGCGATTGCACATTGTGCCGCGCGGACCCGCATCATCCGGGCAAACGCTTCCATGACAGTTTCCGGCGTATCGCCGCCTGCATGCCGGAAAGCGATCTCGCCTCCTGCCTTGTGCAATATGCGAAAATCTCCGCAATGGGGGATGGGGACGACCGGATCCTGCAGCAGATCGGCCAAATGGACGAGGCCAGGCTCGTCCTCGCGCGCCGGGCCGTGCAGCAGGATCAGGACGAGATCCGACGCAACCTCGCCGGAGCCACAGATAAAATCCCCGCCCTCGCCACGACCGGAGAGACGCGGGACTGGCTCACCGCCGTCGCCAGAGCCGCCGCGAACCACTCACCCGACTTCCGGCTTCGGGGAATGCAGCTTTCCATCGGGCTGAATGACCGGGAATACCGGATATTCATGCCGCCGGACTGGATGGCCTATGCCAACCTGTTCGAGGTACTGCTGCGCCGAAACTACGCGCATGATCATCGCCCGGTCGGGACGGTCTTCGATATCGGCGCCTTCATCGGCCTCTCGTCCGTCTATCTGCACAGCTGCTATCCGGACGCGGAGATCATCGCGGTGGAACCGGGACGGGCCAATCTCCGCGCTCTCGATAAAACACTCGGGCAGAACCGGAAACAGATCCGCTCCCGGACCATCGGCAAGCTCGTCGCGGCGGAGTCGGGGACCGCGACCATGGCCAGTCTGGCGGACGGGCCGGACACAACCAGCATGCTGCATTCGACTGTTTTCGACATTACCGCCGCGTCGACGGAAAGTGTCGAGGCCGTGGGGTTTTCGGAGCTGGTCGGCGACACCCGCCATTACGGTATCAAGCTGGATATAGAGGGCGCTGAATTCGGCCTCGCGCCCTGCCGGGACGTACTTGCCGGCGCGGAATGGATCCTCGGCGAATTTCACTTCGGACCATGGTCGCGCCCCGAAGACCGGTGGCTGCCGGATCTCCTCCGGCGCGACTTCAGCCTCGAATTGCAACTCCCCCGGCTCGAGATGACGCCCGGCGGGGAATATTTCTGCATTGCCCAGGATTACCGGGCCGTGAAGCCGGCGGAGACGGTACGCGCCGACATGGATACGTCACTCAGGAGCACCGAACATGCATGATATTTTTGAGGTCGCCGAATCCCAGGTCCGGAGCTATTGCCGAAGCTTTCCCGCCCTCTTCACCAAAGCCGTCGGCCATGAGCTCATCACCGAAGACGGACGCCGTTTCACCGATCTTCTGATGGGGTGCGGCGCGCTGAATTACGGGCACAACAATCCGCTGATGAAAAACGCGGTGCTCGATTATCTCCGCGACGACGGCATCCTGCAGGCCATGGACCTGCATACCGGCGCGAAACGGGAATTCCTGCAACGCTTCAAGCGCGTCATCCTGGACAAAAGAGGCATGCCGCACCGTGTGATGTTCACCGGCCCGACCGGAACGAACGCCGTGGAAGCCGCCCTGAAACTCGCACGCAAGGTGACGGGGCGCTCGACGGTCCTCGCTTTCACCGGCGGCTTTCACGGCATGACGCTCGGCTCCCTCTCGGCAACCTCCAACCGCGACAGCCGGCGCGCTTCCGCCCATCTTCTGTCAAACACACTGCGCCTCCCCTATGACGGTTACCTGCCCGATGAAGACGGCCTCACCTTTCTGGAGCGAAGCCTGGACGACCCGAGCAGCGGGATCGAAGCACCTGCCTGCATTCTGGTTGAAACAGTGCAGGGGGAAGGCGGATTGCGGGCGGCTTCGGCCTCCTGGCTGCGCCGTCTGCGGAGCATCGCCACCCGCTGCGGCGCGCTGCTGATCGTGGACGATATCCAGGCCGGCTGCGGACGCACCGGCAGCTTCTTCAGTTTCGAGGATTTCGGCATCCAGCCGGACCTGATCTGCCTCTCCAAATCCATCAGCGGTCTCGGCCTGCCGATGGCCCTGCTGCTGATCGCGCCGGACTTCGATATCTGGCAGGTGGGCGAGCATAACGGCACCTTCCGTGGCAACAACCTGGCTTTCGTCGCCGCCGCCGCGTCCCTGCAGTATTGGGAAGATGACAGCTTCCGGGATGATCTTGCCGACAAGATTACAATACTCGACAACCGCTTGCGGACGATGGCGGAGCGTTACCCGGATCATATCGACGAGGTCAGGGGGCGCGGCATGATGCGCGGTCTGGTTCTGCGCGGCGCCGATACGGCAAATACCGTGTCACGGAGCCTTTTCGCACGCGGCATTATCGCCGAAACCTGCGGTGCCGGAGATCAGGTCCTGAAGCTTTTGCCCGCCCTGACGATCCCGACCAACGCCCTGTGCGCCGCCCTCGACTGTATTGAGGTTGTGATCGCACAACTTCCCTCCCGGGGCAGAGACATCGCGGCTGTACGCCCGGCTCAGGAAAGGCCCCAACTCACCCAGATGGGTGCCGGTTAAGGCCCTTTCTTTACTCCCCGGCCAAAGTGCCGAGAGGTGAGGTCACGGTCCGATCATTGGCGATCGCAGCCTCTGCCGGTGCATCGCCCGTCTGGACCGCATGCAGGCTGCGGTAGCGGCCATTGGGCCGGGCGAGCAGTTCGGCATGGCTCCCCTGTTCAATGATCCGGCCTTCTTCAATGACGAGAATACGATCGGCATTGACGATCGTAGCTAGACGATGAGCGATCACCAGTGTCGTGCGGCCGTCGGACAGGTCGGCCAGCGATTGCTGAATGGCGCGTTCTGTCTCGGTATCGAGGGCGGAGGTCGCCTCGTCCAGGATCAGGATCGGTGGATTCTTCAGAAAGATGCGGGCAATGGCCAGCCTCTGCTTCTGCCCGCCGGAGAGTTTTACCCCGCGCTCGCCAATGACGGTATCGAGGCCATTCGGGAGCCCCGCGATCACATCATCAAGCCGGGCGCGCCGCACCGCTTCGGCGATCTCTTTCTCTGATGCTTCCAGCCTGCCATAGGCGATGTTTTCCCGGATCGTGCCCGCGAACAGGAAAACATCCTGCTGCACGATGCCGATATTGGAACGCAGCGATTTCAGCGTCAGGGCTCTGGTGTCGATACCGTCGATGGTGATCACCCCGCCGCTGACTTCGTAGAAGCGCGGCAGCAGCGAGCAGATCGTCGTCTTGCCTGCCCCGGAAGGCCCGACAAAGGCGATGGTCTCCCCCGCCTTGATGGAAAGGCTCAGATCCTCGAAAACCGGAGAGCCCGGCTGATAGTCGAACCGCACGGCACGGTATTCGATATCGCCCTTGAGACGGTCGACGGTTTGCGCATCGGAGCGATTGGTGATGTCCGGCCGGGTGTCGAGAAACTGCGCGTAGCGCTGGAAGCCGGCGAAGCCCTTCGGATAGGTTTCGATGACGGAGTTGATCTTCTCGACCGGCCGGAAGAAAACACCGATCAACAGCAGAAAGCCGACAAAGCCGCCCGCCGTGAGTTCCTCATGCACGACGAACCAGGCGCCGGCCAGCATCACCACCACCTGCACGAAGCGCATGGACAGGTAGGAGAGCGACATCGAGGCCGCCATCACCTTGTAGGCTTCGAGCTTGGTGGCGAGGTAACCGGCATTGTTCTCGGCAAACAGCTTGCGCTCGTGATCTTCGTTGGTGAAGGCCTGCACCACACGGATGCCGCCGATATTCTCCTCGATGCGGGCATTGAAGTCGGCAACCCGGCCGTAGAGCGCGTGCCATGTCCTGGTCATCCGCCGGCCATAGCGCGTCGTCACCCATGCCGTCAGCGGCACGATCAGGGCCGTCAGGATCGCCAGCGGCACATGCACCCAGAGCATCAGGAAAAAGGCACCGATCAATGTCATCAGGGCAATGAACAGGTCCTCGGGGCCGTGATGGGCAACCTCGCCGATTTCTTCCAGATCCTTGGTCAGCCGCGCCACCAGATGGCCGGTCTTCTGGTTGTCGAAGAACCCGAAGGACAGCTTCTGCAGATGATCGAAGGCCTTCCGCCGCATCTCCGTCTCGATCTTGATGCCCAGCATATGCCCCCAATAGGTGACAATGACCTGGAGTCCGGCATTGAGCATATAGATGAGAAGCAAGCCCAGAGCCGCGAGCGAAATCAGCCCGAGCTGGTTGGTCGGCAGCAACCGGTCGATGAAAACCGTCACCGCGATCGGAAAAGCCAGCTCCAGCACACCGGCGACGACGGCGCTTGAGAAATCAAGCGCAAACAGGCCGCGATGCGGACGATAATAGGCAGCGAAACGCTTCAGCAGTTCAGTCACGGCGTGACCCTTGTCATCTGTATGAACGCGGTAACCGTTCACCCGGAAAATCGGCAAAGGGGCGGCCGCAGAATTGTCTTTAACAGGCGCCTCCGCATCTGTCACGGATGCCTGATGTGGCAGCACCGGTTTGAGCATGAAGGCCGGACTGACAAAGGATATCAAAGCGCCACAAGAAAGCAGGTAAGCTATTACTTTTGCTGAATTAATTTATTGACAAAAATTAACATCGACTTATCGTATTCGCATCGGGGCGTTTATTTCACGCCCTTCCCAGCCAGCCATCCGCAAGCAAATCACCTTTGATACAAGCCCGAATGCTCATTCGGGCTGCCGCGGAGTGTTCAATGCAAAACCGCAAAGGCCGAGAGGCCCTCAAGCTGGCGATCGTCGCTGGCTATGCCCTCATTTGCGCCTCGCCAAGCGTTCAGGCCCAAGAGGTCACGACAAATCCAACAGAGACTGCTCCCCAAAAGATCAGCGAAAACAATCAGCCCGGCGTCGAAGGCGCGACGGTGCTGGAGCCGATTTCGGTCGTCGCCGGCCGTCAGGCAACATCTACGCAGGACATCCCCTCCCATGTGACAATCGTGGATAACGAGGCGATCACCAAATACGGTATTACCGACATGCAACAGCTCACCCGGTATATCCCGGGCGTGACTGTTGACCGGCAAACAACCGCCACCGACCCCTTCAACACCTTTGGCGGTTTCAATATTCGCGGCGTTGGCGGCAACCGGGTGCTGATGCTGTCAGACGGCTCGCGCGTCTCGGAGCGTATTACCGACGGGACGCGAGACTATCTGGACTTCAATTTCGTCAAGCAGGTCGAAGTGATCAGGGGCCCCGCATCCGTCCTTTGGGGGGCCGATGCAATGGGCGGCGTCGTCGCCGTTGAGACGCTGGATCCCGAAGACCTTCTGCTGGGCCGGAAATCGGGCGGGCAGGCGAGGCTGGGCTTCGACAGCTTCACGACCTCCGGCACAGCCTCTGCCGCAGCGGCCTACCGCCTGTCCGATACACTGACATCCATGATTGCGTTCTCGCGTCACAGAGGCAGCGAGGCCGAACTCAGCAATGCCAGGGCCGATGGCGGCATCTACGGCTGCCCGAGAGATCTCGCCGTCGGGCAAATCCCCTGTAACGAACTCGACGACACGCAGACGGATACCTATCGCGGTCTCGCAAAACTCGTCTGGGCACCGACCAGTGAGCACAGTCTGGAGCTATCGGCGGATCTTCTGAAGCGGTCCACCGCCGTCGACTACACAGTGAGCCGCGGCACACAGTCCAATGGCGACTATGTGAACGACTATGACCGCAATCTGGATCTCACCCGCGGGCGTTATGCGCTGGAGCACCTGTGGACTCCGGAAACCACGTTTCTGGACAGTCTGAAAACAATTGTCGCCTATGCCCCGCATGAATACGACAAAACCGGGACGGAGCTGGGCACGGCATCGGCCGGCAATGCCTACCGGATCGACGATACCCTGAACTATACCGAGGACTTCTTCGAGCTCGACGTCCAGGCCACAAAGTTCTTTGCCACTGGCCCCGCCAGCCATGACCTGATCTTCGGCTTTGACGGCGATTATTCGGTTCTCGACTATACCCGCATCGACAGCACCACAAACCTGGATACCGGTGCCACCTCGGAGACCCGTGCGGGTGGCTTCAATTTCGCCAATTCCGATACACGCCGCGCCGATATCTACATGCAGGACACGATCGGTTTTCTCGGGGACAGACTGGAAATCACCCCGGGCATTCGGTACGCGACCTACCGGATCGATCCGGACCCGAACGCCGATTATCAGATCGTCGACGGCTCCGAGCCACGCTTGCGCGAAGACACCGCTCTGCTGAAAAGCCTCGGCGCCCTCTACAGGCTGAACGACACCTGGTCCGTCTGGGGTAAATATGGCGAAGGCTTCAAGATGCCGACCGCCCAGCAGCTCTACACATCCCTTCCAGGCTCTTTCTTTGACCTGACGCCCTCCCCTGATCTGGAGCCGGAGGAAGTCACCAGTTACGAGGCAGGTGTGCGGACGCAGTTCGGTAACGGATATATCGGCGTGACCGGTTTCTATTCCGACTACACCAACTTCATCCAGAGCTTCTACAATCCGCCGGGCACAAACGACTACACGTACCGCAACCTGTCTTCCGTCGAAGTCTGGGGTATTGAGGTCGATGGTGCCTATCAGATGAATGACAGGCTCAGATTTAACGGAAGCCTGGCCTGGCAGAAAGGCGACCAGAAAGCCTCGGATGATTCCGAGACCGTACCGCACACGCTGCCGCCTCTGACGGCGGTCCTCGGGGCGGATTACCTGATCCCGGATTATGACCTCAGCCTTTCCGCTGTAACGACACTGGCCGCGCCGGTGAAGGAAGTCTCCACGGAGACCGGGTTCAAGCCGGGTGGCTATGCCCTGCTCGACCTGTTCGGACGCTGGCAGGTGACGGAAATGGCGAGCCTCAATTTCGGTGTGAAGAATGTCTTCGACACCCGGTATTTCGAAGCCGGTGCGGCGGACCGGACGACATCTCCTTCCACCTCCGTCGCCAATCAGAACCCGATCGAGCTCCAGACCGGAGCGGGGCGGACCTTCACCGCGTCACTGACAGTCCGGTTCTGATCACATGCGCATCATCCTGATGCGGATCCTCACCCTGACACGGCATGCCGTGTCAGGGCCCGGGTCCTGGTACGGCTACCTTCTCTATGCCGTCGTTCTCGGCTGCCAATTTGCGGGCATCTGGATTTCCCTGCGCCTGATCGCCTGGAGCAAGGCTTTCTACGATGCCCTGGAAAACAAGGATGCCATCGCGGCCCTGACCGAAGTCGGCACCTTTGCTCTTCTGATCGGCACATCGGCTGCGTTTCATCTTGCCGGGGACTGGTTGCGAAAGCGTCTGTTCCTGTTTCTCCGCCAAAGGCTGACGGAGCATGTCCAGGACGCCTGGCTATCGAACAAGGCCTACTGGCTGTTGCGCCCCGGCTTTTCAAGCGATCCCGTGGATAACCCGGATCAGCGCATTGCCGAGGACTGCCGTCTTTTCATTCACCGTCTTCTCATCGAAACCCTGGATCTCGTATCCAATATCGTCGCAATTGGCTCCTATATTACCGTCCTGTGGTCCCTGTCGTCGTTCTCGCTCGAATTCACCGTTTCTGGACAAGAGGTTTCCATTCCCCATTACATGGTCTGGGCCGCCTTCCTGTATGTCTCCCTGTCCACACTGATTACCCATCTGCTTGGGCGCCCGATCAAAGACCTTATCTTCACGCGAGAACGCCGGGAGGCGAATTTCCGGCGGGCGCTGATCCAGGTGCGTGAAGGTGCCGACGAAGTGGCCCAGTCTTCCGGGGAGCAGGCGGAACGCCGAAGATTAACCCGCCATTTCAATATGATACGCACAAACTGGCTGCGCCTGACCAACGCCGAACTTATCCTGGGATTGTTCGTGCGGCCGTATTTCCAGACGGTCTTGCGCATACCGACCTTTCTCGCCCTGCCAGCCTATTTCGCCGGCTCGGTCACTCTTGGCGGGCTGATGCAGCTCGCCTCGGCGTTCTCGCGGGTAACGACGACCTTAAGCTGGTTCATCTTCTCGTATCGCGATCTGGCGGAATTCGCGGCGGTATCCGAACGCCTTGATCTCTTGCTGAAATCGGCGGCATCCCCGGCACCTGTTCCCGGTTCCCCCCGGGAGATCGACCGCAGTCATGGTCATGATGCACGTTTGCATGTCCGGCGGCTGGCCCTCACCACGCCTCTCGGACTGGCTCTCAGCCCGGTGCCCGATGTGAGTCTTCGATCTGGAGAAACCGTGTGGGTGCAGGGCCCTTCCGGAATTGGCAAAAGCACTTTCCTGTCCGCCCTGTCCGGACTGTGGCCCTATGGCAAAGGCGAGATCGTCCTGCCGGAAGGAAAACTGTTGGCTCTGCCTCAATTTTCCCGCGTTTTCCCCGAAGGCCTGGCCCATTCGATCACCTATCCGGATGATCCCGAAGAGGTCGGGCGCGCGGCTGTCGAGGCCGCCCTCGTCAAGGTCGGCCTTAGCCATCGCCTGGAAGCTCTCGATAAGCCCAGTGAAGAAAGCTATGCGGGCCTGTCTGCGGGCGAGAGGCAGCGGCTCGCCCTTGCGCGGGTTCTGATCATCCGGCCGGATATCCTGATTCTCGACGAAGCCACCAGCGCCCTCGATGCCCATAGCGAAGCGGAGGTCCTGAGCCTCGTCCGCAAGGAATGCCCTGATGCGATGATCATTTGCGCGGCGCATCGCCCGCCTGATGCGCTCGGAGACTTCAAGGTACTGACGCTCGGCACCGGCCGGGAGCGCGACAGCGCCGTGCCGGAGACGGGCGAAACCGATCAATCCTATAATCTGCCGAAGAACGGAGCCACAGCATGAGCGATGCCGTGAAACGCCATGGACTGAACGCCACCCCTGTCGAAATCATGAAATTGCTGCCGGAGATGGACCGGATCCAGACCGGCGCCCGTGCCGACGGAGCCGTCCATGAGCGGCTGGGAAAGATCGAGACGGTCGAAGTGACGGACAGATCCGTCCGGATTTCCGGCGCCTGCCACGATCTCGTTCTCGATCCGTCCGCCCTCGTCTCGGTCGAGTACGACACCACCATGGAAATGCGTGACAAGATCTATCCCCGGCTGGACATGATGGGCAAAGACGGCGACGTGCTGTTTTCCTTCACCGGCCTCGAAGGGCTGGAAGCGATGGCGCCGCATCTCACGAAGTTCGAGCGCACCCCGATCGCCCCACGCCCCTGGCCGGCACGGGAGGAAACCGAGCCCGATCTCGAAAACGATCCGGCACGCCCCTTCCTTGAAAGCCTCATCGGCGCGGCGCCGGTCACGGTGCGCATCGAGACCCCGCTCTTCACCCAACAATGGGCGGGCGAAATCGCCAAGATGCTTCCCGCCGGCGGCTGCTTCAACATCATCCTGAAAGACTTCCACCTTCACCTGCCGGCAAACACTCTCTCCGGCTGGGAGGAGCGGGACGGCTGGCATCGCGGCATCCTGCTGGACCGCTCGGACAGCGCCCTTTCCATCGGCCCGGCTCAATGATGACCAGCAAGATTACTCCGGGCCAATGGATCAGCCCCGAGAGCGGAAAAACCCTCTCTCACGGCGACGTTCTGAAAATGGCTGCCGAGGCGGGCACCGTCCTTCTCGGCGAGCAGCACGACCAGGCTGCCCAGCATCGCTGGCAGCTTCATGTGCTGGCTGGACTGCGCGCCCTCAGGGACGATCTCGCTGTCGGGTACGAGATGTTTCCCGCCCGCCTAGATCCGGTGCTGAAGCGCTGGACCGACGGCGATTACGCGAGCGAGGCGGCTTTTCTGGATGACGCGGAATGGGGGACGGTCTGGGGCTTCCCTTCCGGGCTGTACATGCCGCTTTTCCGATTTTGCCGGCAATTCCGCATCCCGATGCATGGCCTCAATTGCCGCCGGCCACTGGTCACGGAAGTCGGGAAACTGGGCTGGGACGCGATCCCGGAGGCCGAGCGCGACGGGGTCACCCCCGCTCTGGCCGCAACCCGCGCCTATCGCCAATATCTGTTCGACATAACCGGCGGCGGATCCCCGACCAGAAAGTCACAGGGCCCCGACGACCCTGCTTTTGACCGGTTCGTGCGCGCCCAACAGGTCTGGGACCGCTCCTTCGCCTGCCGCATAGCAAATCTGCGAAACACTCCCACCGCACCGTTGGTCGCCGGCATTATCGGCCGCGGTCATCTGGAGTTCGGCCATGGAACACCGGCACAGCTTGCCGATCTAGACACCGGCCCGGTCGTTGTCCTGCTCCCCCATGTAGACAGCAATCCACCCGCGAAGGGCATCGCCGACGCTGTCTTTTGCATGGATGTACATGAAGACGGGTGATGAGCGGTCTGCTTGAAACAACCCGACCTATCAAGCTCATCATTCCGCAGGTGTCAGGACCTGCATCCGGGTTGCGATGGTTGGGGTGGGGAATGTGCCGACGTGGTAGGTGTGGCACTGGGTGCAGGTGTCTCCGGCACGGCCCGGTGCGTGACAGCCCGAGCAGGTTGCGACAGTCGGCTGGGAGAAGCCGGAGATCACGGCGGCATGAGGGTCGCCCTGGTTGTATTGATCCTGGAAGGCTGCCATGTTCGCAGCTCCCTCCGGGCGGGTCACGATGTGGCAGGTCTGACAGCCACCGGAATCCGCAATCAGGCTGAAATGCGGAGCGTGGGCGAAGCGCACGAATTCCCGGACGGCGGGATCGTAGCCCATCGGCAACCAGTTGACCGAACCAGCCCCTTCCCCGCGACCACTGTCTGCTGACGGGACGCGGTCGACGCTGTGACAGCGCAGACAGGTTCCCGGCGCCCGGGCATTGTCGAACGTCCCCATCAGCCGATTGGCTTCCTGAGCCGGCTGTGCCGCGGCTATATCGATCCAGGCCCGCATGAACGGGTCGGCATGTCCCGTCGGCCGATATCTCAAGGCGAACGCGCCCCGGTACCAGCCCCCGGCCCGCATCCATTCCTCGGCAGAGACATTCGGCTCAATCCGTGTCGGCAGGTCTGCGACACCTGTCTGGGTGACCGGTTCCGTCGGAGCACTGTCTGGTACCGGCACCAGAGCTTCAGGTGCCGAGGGCCCCGCCAGAATATCCGACTGATCGGGAGACGGCATCGCGAGGATGTCCGATTGATCCGGTAATGGCACTGCAAGGATGTCCGATTGATCCGGTAATGGCACTGCAAGGATGTCCGATTGATCCGGTGACGGCACTGCAAGAATGTCCGATTGATCCGGTGACGGCACTGCAAGGATGTCCGATTGATCCGCTGACGGCACAGCAAGAATGTCAGACTGGTCAGACGTAGGGGCCGGCGCGATGGCCGCATCCTGTGCAAGTGCCGGGCCCGGAATTACCCCCGGTAATGCCGGGAATGGCTGGGCGAGTTCGCTGGGTAAAACGGGGAACCAGTCTTTGGCGGCCGCTGCCAGAACCTCCATCGGCAGGTGACCCAGCAGGATGCCTGTCCGGTCGCTATCCGGCCGGCCGGCATCGTCGCCGCCAAGTCTCGCCTCGGCCGCCTGGACACCGTTGGCGAGAAGATCGCCGACAAGACGCTTGATCGCGAAGGCGACGGTCGCCACGGCCCGAATGTCCCGGGGGGCCACATCGCGCAGATCCAGCAGATCCACGCCGTCCAGCCGATCCATGGCAGCCGCGACCTCCGGCTCCCCCGCCAGCAGGCGCCGCATGAACGGGGTGAGCGGCTCCTCCGACCATTCAGGCCAGGTGCCGATGTCCACGCCACGGGCCTCCAGCTCCAGCAGGTCCAGCCCCGGCACGGTCAGAAAGGCGATGCCTTTCGGCCCGATAGCCCCGGCCCCGGCGATATCATCCTGGTGACATGAAGCACACATGGTCTCAAAGCTGCCTGTCAGCATGGCCCGCCCGTCATCCGACGGCAGGTGGCAGGTGTTGCAGGTCTCCGGCACCTTTCCAGCACTCTCGGCCGCGCCGAAATGCCGGTCGAGATGGGCGGCATGGTCGAAGGCGATCCGGGGCCTGCGGTCCGACAATGGCGTGTCAAACTCCGGATGACCGTTGGCGAAAGAGGCAAACTGGACGGTGTGACAGCTCTGGCACGCTCCCTCCGGTATCCCGGTGAGATCGGCTTCGACGCCGCGATGCTCGCGATGACAGGTGGCGCAACCGGCCGAAGAATCCGGCGCATCGGCACCACCGATATCGGCGAACAGCCATCCCGATGCCTGGAACTTGAGCGGTGTCGTGCTCTTGTCTCCGGCGCGACGGGCCAGCGCCGCCTCGGTCAGCGCGGCTGTCTGGGCGAGCGGCCGGGAATGTGCCTTCTCGGCATCCGCACCCAGCGCGTGACAGCTCTGGCAAGCACTGTCCCCTTCGGCATGACCGTCCGGCGCATTTCCGAAAGCGGTCATGACCCACCCGGCAGGTCCATCGTTGAAATTCTGGTGGCAGCCGGCACAGCCGCCGACCACGCTATGCTGGAAAGTAAGCGGCCCCGGCGACAGCAGGGCCTCGCGATCGGTCCCCGTCAACGCGATCATGACCAGACCGATCACCGCGACCACGACCAATCGCGTCACCCGGCGGCGCACGGCGCTCAGACTGCGGACCGGAACACAGGGGGGACGCTGCACAGCACATTGGCCATCAGGATGCGGGCCTGCGGCACAGGGGCCACCGGCGCTCGGCGGGCAGGTGCAGTGCCAGCGATCGCCCCGGCGTACCGGCGCACAATCCGCCATACCCTGACAGCGCCCCTTGCCATCCGGACCGCGCGGGCATGGCTGGCCGAGGGCAAGCCGCCCGCACTTCCAGCCCCGGTCCGGGCGGTCGTAGGAGCCGGCACTGACACCGGCATCTGCCCTCTGCTCTCGCATCACGCCCCCACCCTGAAGGCATAGGCAAGCACGGCATGCACAACCATCAGGATCAGCAGCCCATGCGCCAGCGGGACATGCACGAACAACCAGAGCCGCATGGCCGACTGGGCGGCATATTGATAATCCAGATCGTCCTTGGCCTCGACCAGCTCGCAGAGCCGGTCAAGAATGGCGCGCCCTCCAGCATCTACATACCGGTGCAGAGAACGGATCTGCTGGAGTTGACGGTGCAAATGGCCGTGATATCCGGTCAGGTGGGACAGCGCGTTTCTCGGGCCCTGAAAATAGGCGCTCAGTTCCTTCTGGTAATAATCGGCGATGGTGATCGATCCCGTGTCGCGGGCGGAGTCCACAGCCAGAATCTTCGCCTCCGCGGCAATCTCTGCCCGCCGGACGGCAATGCGGTCATAAAGCTCACGGGGGCCGTGATCGCGCATGCGCCTTGGCAGCATCCGGTTCAACCAGATCCCGACGGTTCCACTGATCGCGACCGCCACGAACGGCAGCCACAGCGCAACCTCGAACGGGCCGTCCGGCAGACCGAATCCGGTATGGGTCAGAAACGCCGCGACCGTGAACCATCCGGCATAGATATGCACCTGCTCCCAGGTCGACGCGTCGCCGAGCGGTAGCACCGGGATACGCCGGCGCAGGTCGAACAGCGCCAGACCGGCGATCAGCACGATCAGGATCCAGCCGGTGACGAACCGGGTGTCATGCAGGGTCGTCTCCGCCAGACGGGCCGCCGCGATGAGCATGGCGGAGGCAAGCGCGACGATCGCGCCGTTGCGGATCCGCCGCCGGGTGAAGAAAGTCAGCGATGCAGCCATGCCACCAACTCCTCCGGATCGCTCATATCGAGGCGCACCAGAGCATCATTCGGGCAGGCGCGCTGACAGGCGGGGCCGCCGAGTTGTCCCGCGCAAAGGTCGCATTTGGTTGCCCGGCGGATTGCCGCACCGGTCTCGCGATCGGTGATGACCTGGCCCGCACGGTCGGCAATCTCCACCATGACGATGTTGTCATAGGGGCAGCTCCGCGCGCAGGTGCCGCAACCAATGCAGGTCTCGTCGTTGATATGCACGTCGCCAAGGGACAGATCACGCTGGATCGCGCCGGTCGGGCAACCGATCAGGCAGACCGCATCAACGCAATGCATGCAGGCATGGGCGATCATCAGATCGTTATGCGACGGCCCCTGCCGCACGAAGCGCGGATTGCCGTCATGGGTCGCCGCGCAGGCCTTCACGCAATCGTCGCACCCGGTGCAGCGGTCCAGGTCGATCACCATGGACTGGGTGCCGTTGATGATGCGCTCGTCGATCAGGAAGTCGACCAGCGGCTGCTCGATCCCGGTCTCACTGTCGTCCCGCTTCCAGACCGGTGTGGAGGGCACCTCCAGGGGGGCCGCTGTCGGCAGCAGATGTTCCGGCAATGTGGGCAGGACATAACGCTCCATCACCACCGCCGGCACCCGAAGGATATCGAAATACCCGATCGCCCGCAGGCTGTAGCGAAGCGGCAACGCTGCGCCCCCGCGCCATTGGCGGACCAGTTCCTCGAAGCCGAAGACGTCGTTGTTCTTCAGGTACCCGACGGTCCGGTCGCCATGATCGAGATGCTCGGTCACCCGGCCAAAACCGGCGCGGACCATGATCAGGTCGTCGACAAGACTGCCTTCCTCGGCGATCAGCGGCTCTCCGGCTAGGGCTCCATCGCGGTTCGCCGGCACTGCGCCGGTTGGAAAAAGCTCCTGGACGCCATGGTTTTCGAAACGGATTTCCCCGGCGACCAGCGCGGTCGTCTCTGCATCCAGATGAGCGAAGAGCGGACTTTCCGCCAGATGCGCAAGCAGGCTGCGGGTGCGGTGCAGATGGTCGACCGCCTCGCGCAGGCCGGGATCGCGGGCACGCAGATCGCGCAACCCCTGCCATCTGAGCTCAATCAGCTCGCAGTCCGTACCGGCGAATACGGTCGCGGTACGCGGGGTGCGGGACAGGGCGGAGATCTCGCCGAACATGTCGCCATGGCCGAGTGGGATGGTCGAATTCTCCTCCATCACCCGATCAATATCCGGCAGATAGGCCCGGTCCCGGTCGGCCCGCAGATGCACCGTTCCCGATCGTGGCGACAGGGCGCGCGCCTCGATCTCCGGTGCGTTGCGCCAGAGCTGGGAGAGCGCCTGCCAGAACGGGCGGCGTTGCCGGGAGGCCGCGCGTCTCGTTCCGGGCAGATCGGCATAGAGTACACAGGCCGTTCCGGTAAGGATCACGAAAACCGAGTTCCCGTAATCCCCTTCGCGCACAACGATGTCGCCACGCTGGTAACGGTTGATCCGGGCATCGTTGCGCACGATATCCGCCAGCGACTGACCTGCCGGAAACCGCGCCGGGTCAAGGTCACGAAAGACTGGCGCCGCCAGAATGCGCGCGACATCCCCCGCCGCCAGATCCGGATCGAACGGATTGTCCCAACGCCGGGGCCGGCTGATCGCTGTGGCGGGAGAAGGCACCTGTGCGATCCTCAGCGGGCCGGTTTGCCCTTGTAGGCGGCGTCCGATGGCAGTACCGGGTCGAGGGCGCCGAAGCTGCTGCCGTCATATTTCTCGACAATCTGACGGGTGATCGCACCAACCTTGTCCGCCGCCGCCGACAGGGCCGCGTCATTGTTGAGCTTGAGTCCGGCACTGCCGGCCACGGTGCCCATCTGCGCAAGCTCATCGATCTTCAGATAGCCGTTCAAGGCGGCGACCGCCTGCCGGGCGGCCTGAGCGCGCTTGGCCATGGACACCGCGTAGGATGCTTTCTGGGTCGCCTTGCCAACTGCGCGCAGCGCCGTCTCCAGCTCGACCGCCCGCCCGACGACGAACATCAGCCGCTTGTCGTTGAGCGCGGCAGGTGCATTGGCGGCACCTTTGTTGTGCCAGGTATTGTGACGAACCTCACCCTGGGACCAGGTGACCAGCTCGAACGGGCTGCCGGCTTTGTGGCCGCCGGTATTCACCAGCTTCTCGTTCGGCACGACATGGCAGGAGAAGCAGTTCTTCGCCCAATTATACATATCCTGCGGGCGGATCATCCCGGCAGCCTCGGCCTTCTCCCAGCGGAGCGCGATCTCCTCCGGCGTTTCCTGGCCTTCCTTCTTGCCGCTGAAACCGCTGTGGATCGGCTGCCAGGCGCTCGCCGCTCCATGGCAACTCTCGCAGGAGATACCGGCAACCGCGTCACGCCCGCCACCGGCTGCTTCCACAGTCGTAAAATGGCAGTCCAGACACAGGCTCTCCGACTTGATCCGGCGCATGCCCATACGCT
Organism: uncultured Nisaea sp.; assembly: GCF_963974195.1. Lineage (NCBI taxonomy): Bacteria > Pseudomonadati > Pseudomonadota > Alphaproteobacteria > Rhodospirillales > Thalassobaculaceae > Nisaea > uncultured Nisaea sp. Next base: position 33,576 of record NZ_CAXBDC010000011.1, on the reverse strand, counting down.
CGGCGATGTCGTTCGCCTCTTTCCTGCGGGTGAGTTCGGTGAAGGTCGAGAAGTGGTGCGTGCCCTTCCAGACTTCGGTCTCGGTCTTGTGGCATTCGGCGCATTTGGCCGGGCCTATCATCTTGAACGCCGAATGATCGGTCTGCGCCGAAGCGGGTACGGCGGCCAGCGCCACCGCGACAAGCAATGCCGAAGCCAGAAACGATGCCGTTGCGGCAAGCCAACCCTGAGTTCGCTTAATCCCCGTGACCCACATTACCGCATATCCCATTGGTTTCATTTTTATTTGTTCTAGTCCATTCACGCATCAAGGACCAGCCTGCCACGCGGCACCGCCATGCAGGCGAGGCAGGTTCCCGGCTCCGCTACTGTGGCTGGTTCCGCCACGTAGTCGACCTCTCCAGCCTTGATGGCGACCACGCAGGTGCCGCAATGACCCGCCCTGCAACCGCTCTCCAGTGCCACGCCGTGGCTTTCCGCCAGGGCGAGAATCGACCCCGCCGATCCATCCCAGCTCAGCGTCTTGCCGGAGCGGTCGAAGTGAATTTCCACACCGGGCTGAACTACCGGATCAGAGGCCTCGTGCGGTTGGCTCCGGACGGTCGCCGCACCGAAGGCTTCAACCCGGACATCTCCGGCCGGGACGCCCCATTCGCGCAGGTCTTCGGCGAGATTTTCCATCATCGCCGCCGGTCCGCACAGATAGAAGGCGAAGTTGCTTGAGGGCAGGCATTCCTTGAGCAACGCCAGATCGACCCGCCCCGGCCGGTCATAATCCCGGGACAGGACACACTCCCCGGTCGGACGGCTGTAGCAAATGACGACATGCAGGGTTGGATAAAGCTGGCGCAGTTCGGCGATATGCCCGGCAAAGGCATGCTGGTTCCGGTTGCGGACCCCATAGAACAGCCACACTTCCCGCTCCGTCTGACCGCGGCACACACTGTTCAGCATACTGAGCAAGGGGGTAATGCCGATGCCGCCAGCGATCAGTACGATCGGCTGGTCGGAAGCCGGATCGCAGGTGAAGCCGCCGGAGGGTGCGCGCACGTCGAGGATATCGCCTTCGCGCACGATGTCGTTCATGTAACTCGACACGATTCCCGGATCGCAGTCCGTGCCCTCCGGCGGCGCCACCTTTTTCACACTGATCCGGTAACAACCGCCATCGGGGGAAACATCGGCCGGAGCATCAGACAGGGAATAGCAGCGGACCAGTGGCTTGACCTGTCCCGGAATGCGCACCTGGAACGTCAGGAACTGGCCGGGCAGATATTGCGGCAGGGGCCGGCCATTATGAGCCGCCAACTCGAAGGAGTGGACATCCTCCGCCTCCCGGATCTTGCGCACGACCTTGAGCTTGCGATACCCGCTCCAGGAATTGACGGTCAGGTCGCGTTCCGCCTCGGCACGGCGCAGGGACAATTCGACCTGACGCTCGAACAGGCGGGCTTCGGCGGCAAAGCTGCGCCGTTCCAGATGACCGCGCCGCCAGGTCCCGAACAGGCCGAGCGCGACCTGCGCGGCCGTACCGGCGACGATGGCATAGCCGAGGATCTCAAGCATCCCGACCATCCTCTAAAACCTCACCAGCAATTCGGAACGCGCCCCGTAACCGGTATCACGGGCCTCCTCGCGGGACACGAAACCGTCGAGCTGCAGGATGAGGCGGGCGCCGATTGCCTGCTGGAAACGCAGGCCGATCGCGACCGCGTCGCGCTGATCCGGATCGGTCGCAATCCGGGTGCCGATCTCGGCAACGAGCTGGGTGCGTTCCTGATTGAAAAACATCTGATAGCCCGTGGCGGCGGCGACAACGTCCTCCGCCCGATTGCTCAGCGCCGCTCCATAATCGCCGAGATTGGGAGAAGCGAACAGGATGCCAACAGGGACCAGCGGACCACCGGCGAGCGGATCCCGGGCCGCCGAGGTAAACCGGTCTATCGCCCAGGCGCCGTTGACGTATAGCACATCGTCATTGCCCATCGGATCACCCGACAACTCGGCCAAAAGCACGGTGCCGGTATCGACCGCGGCGGAACTTTCGTCGAAGGCAACGGAATGGGCGAGACGGAAGGCGGTGTTCAACTTGCCGAAACGCTGCGTGGCGGCGCCCCCCAGGAACAGGCCGTCGGTCCCGTCACCGCCATCTTCGCTGCCAGTTACCCAGATCGCGTCCAAAGCAACGGTCGTGTCCTGGAAATCGGTTTCGGAGAACAGACCGACCAGCCTGGTCCTGTCGTCCCGCTGATTGTCGCTGCGGTGAATATTGCCCCAGCCAAACAGGCCGGTGACGCGGGTATCGACAGAGATATCACGGGCAATCAGCGTATCGCGGGTGACGGCGACGGCATCGATGGTGTCGTTAATCAGCAGACCTTCCTGGAACAGAAGCTGCTGACGACCGACAGTGAAGCCGATATCGAGACCGCCGGTATCGAACGGATCCGCATCGGGAAAGATCTCGCCAATCTCGCCCTCGAAGAACAGGGTCGTAATCTCACCACTGAACGCGCTGTCGAAACCTTCCTTGTCCGCCGGGCGGCGGTGATAGCCGGAGAATTTGCCCTCGTCACGCAGGGGCGACAGGCCGAGCAGCACCCGCTCGGTACCGCTGAGTCGCAGATTGGCGAACAGATCGAGCCGGTTCGCCCATTCCTGTTCCTCGGAGCCGCCGCCGTTCTTGTAGATACCGGCACCTGTACGGTACTGGCCGAAAACCCATAATGCCGGCTGCCATACCGCCCCGGTGGGAAGCTCGAACCCCGGATCCAGCGGGCCGGTGCCGAGCATTGCCGGGCCAATCTCCAGAAGAGGCCTCGTGCGCTCCGGAAGCGCGTCGCCCTTATAGGGAATGGCTTCCTCGTGCAGCGTCTTCACTTCAGCCGAAACAGCCGGGGCGAAGAGCATCGTCGCGATTGCCGGCAGCAACCGGATCCAGCGGCTTGCATGGCTCATTGGACCGCCGCCTTGCTCTGCTCACCCAGGCTCACGACCGCCGCCTGCTCGGCAATGGTCAATGTACCGCCGACGACCGCATCGGCCACCTGGCGTGCGCTCATGCCGTAATCGAAGCCGATATCCTGAATGGCCAGAATCAGGTTGACCGGCACCATCTGCGCCTTGAGCTTCACATCGATTGCATAGGGCCCAGCCCCCGTCAGCAACTCTGACGGCACCGTGTATTCGGCTGTCCGTGTGCCGAGCGGATCGATGGTCTGTTTATGCTTTCGCGTGCCGCGTGGCCGCCCGTAGATCGTCGTGGGGAAGGCCTCGGGACGCACGAAGGGCAACACGCCCTGGGACGTGTTGATAGGCAGCACCTGTTCGCGTTCACCGCCACGCAGCAGCCGGACCAGGAATTTTGATTGCAGATTGAACAGATCCTCGTCCAGCGGGAGTTCGCCCGCATGCACGTAGGCGGAATGTGTATCCCGCAGGTCGCCGTTCGGATCGCGGTCGCCGGAGCGATAGATAACCGCCCCATCGCCATTGGTCACGGTTACGTCCAGGAACATCAGCCGCTCGGCATCGAAGCCGGTCGGCACGGCATGGCCGTCTGTGATGTTGCGCACGGCCACCGAAAACGCGAGATCACCCATGTCCGCCGCAATAACCTTGATTTCCCCGAGTTCCAGACCGTTACGGAGAACCTCAAGCCGCCGCTCGTCCGCCTTCACCAGACGCTGTTTTTGCTCCTCGATGATCTTGCGCCCATCATACCGGTCGTCAATCGAGCGCCATGCCTCGGGGAAGGCATAGTCGCGCGGGGCCGCATCCTCGAACGCGTCGGTCCCCCACCCGGCCGCATCGTCGAACGCCATCCATTCACGCATGGTCTTGAAGCTCTGGGCTTTCACGTTCAGCGGGAACAGACCGGGGGGGAGAATGGAATGGTCCGGACCGGCGAAGAAATGACTGGCCAGTTTCCGGGGCCTGGTCGGCTGGCCGCCAACGATCGCGGCCGGGCCTTGCTCGTATCCGGTAGCGACACCCTGCTCCTTGCCCATATGGCAATCCTGGCACGTTACCCCTGCCTCGGACGCCGGTGATTGATGATACTCGGCGAAGGCTTCTTCAAGGCGGAAACCATTCACCAGAGTGACATCGTGGCAGGTGGAGCAGAAACCGGGGGTGACCAGCGGGAAAAACCGCTCAACCCCGGTATGAATACCCCGCCCGGGCGCATCCCGGTCGGTCGAGACCCGGTAGGTCTGCGGCTCCGCCAGCACCCGCTCCAGTTCCTCACCGCCCTTGGGGCCAAAGACCGGCTCGTACAGATCGCCCTCGACGATGGCGAGACGGCCGCTGATCTTGCCGTAATTGCGATTAACCCGATGACAGGTGATGCAGGTCACACCTTCCCGCGAGGTCTGGTGCCGGTCGAAATTTGAGACATAAACCGACTCCTCCAGGTTCATGCCCACGGGCGTATGACAGCGCACACAGAAATCGCCATTAGTGCCGCTGGTCTTTGCATTGATCGCTGCCTGCATGGTCAGGAAGACCGGACTGAGCTGGGCATAGGCGTGCTGGGAAGCCGACCATTCGCTATATTGCTTGGGATGGCAGGTCGCGCAGGTGGTCGCCGCCGGAAAGCGGTTCTCGGTGAACAGCTTCTCATGCTCCGCCGCGGCACCGGGCGCGCTTCCGGCCTCTTCCGTGGAGCCCCCCGCAGAAACCGGCGCCCCGATCGCAGGCGCAACGGATGGAGCAACCGGATCCGCGACCGGGGTTAACAGCAGATCGTCACCCCCCGACGGCGGCACCAACACCCCGTCCGAAGCGGCCGGTAAAAGCAGATCGTCCGAGGCCTTTGGCAGGAGAAGATCATCCGAGGCTGCGGGGGGCGTCCCGGGGAGCAGAAGTAAATCGTCTGACGGCGATGGTGCCGGTTGCAGCAGCAGATCGTCGGCCTGGGAGCTGTCCGTCTGCTCTCCCGCATTCGGCAGCAGCAGGTCATCATCAGCCGCCGCCAGATACTCGGCAACGCGCTGAAGAGATCCCGGCTCACCCGCGAATCCCGCTCCGGCCGAGAGCACAAAGAAGCCGATCGCTACAGGCAGAACGGTAGCAACGGCGATCAGATCGCGCTTCAGGCCGCTCTTCATCATACCCGGCTTTCCCCACATGGACTCCTTCCACCGACCATGCCTTTTGTCCGGGCGCCAATCAAGCCAACGAGTTCATTTACTTCACTTTTTTCAATTTATTTGAGATTGAGAAGCATTACGAAAAATGAAAAAACTGCCTCTACCAATGTGGGCCGCGCGCCGCTCCATCCTTCTGTTCCATGCATCAAGGCTTACAAATGGCAGTTGATCGCGCCGCAGAAGAAAACAGAAGCAGCCATCCGGAGATATTCGCGAACCACGGCTGGCGGTGATGAAGGTTGTCATCGCCGTCGAGTCCTGCCAGCATTTCCGGGGGCCTCTGTCCCCGTTGCATCAGATGTGATCCACCGCGCCGCACCGGATCACATGACCGCTTCTTTTATCCAGCCATCCCCGCGATCCTGCGGGACAAAATTTCTGCCCGACGCCCTCCAAAAAACCTCTTCGCCGAAAGTACCCTCAATGTCCCATGACCTGCTGATCCGCAATGGACGGGTGATCGACCCGGAAACCGGCTTTGACGAGATTTGCGACGTCGCCGTGAAAGACGGCATCATTGTCGCTGTCGGCACCGACCTCGGCACCGCCGGGCGGGAGATTGATGCGACCGGCCTTGTCGTCTCTCCCGGCTTCATCGACCTGCACGGCCATGGTCAGTCGGTCGCGGCGGACAGGATGCAGGCCTTCGACGGGGTGACGACTTCGCTGGAACTCGAGATCGGCGCCCTGCCGGTGGCGGAATGGTACGACCATCAGGCAACAGTGCCCCGGGTTCTGAACTACGGAACCGCCGCGGCCTGGGCTTTTGCCCGCCGCGCGGCCTTCGGCGGTTTCATCCCGAACGGCAAGACGAACCCGCTGAATAATATGGGCGGGTCGAACGACAACCGCTGGTCCACCGATGCCGCCTCGCCCGAGCAAACCGAAGCCATCCTCTCCCTCACCCGGCAAGCGCTTGAGGAGGGGGCGATCGGCATCGGCACCCCGAATGGATATCTCACCGGCGCGGGTCTGAAGGAGCTGTCGCTGGTCTGCGACCTCGCCGTCGAATTCGACCGCCCGACCTACACCCATATCGCCTATATGGCGAATATCGACCCGCGAAGCTCCGTCGAAAGCTATATCCGCCTGATCGGCCTCGCCGGGGCGACCGGCGCGCATATGCATATCTGCCACCTGAACTCCACCAGCCTGCAGGACATCGACCGCGCTGTGGAAATCATCGCCAAAGCGCAGGCGCAGGGCCTGCACGTCACGACCGAGGCCTATCCTTACGGCACGGGCTCCACCGTCGTCGGCGCGCCCTTCTTCGCCGACCCGGAATTCACAAAGCGTACCGGCAGCGACTACAGCGACATCGAACTGGTCAAGGACCACCACCGCTTCACCGATCGCGACGACATCATGCGGGCCGCGCATGAAGACCCGACAGATCTTGTCCTGTGGCACTATCTGGACATCGACGTGAGCGCCGAGCATCGCCGGATGCTCGATGCCTCGGTCACCTATCCCGGCGGCTCGATAGCATCCGACGCGATGCCCTGGGTACGTCCGGACGGGTCGATCTACGAAGGCACAGAGTGGCCATTACCGCCTGAAGTTTCGGCCCACCCCAGATCCTCCGGCACCTTCACGAAGTTCCTCCGCGACTTCACACGGGAACGCGAGGTCATGCCGCTGGTCGAGGCGCTGGCCAAATGCACCATCTACCCGGCCAGCGTGATCGAACGCTGTACCCCCCAGATCGCCCGCAAGGCGCGATTGCGCGCAGGCTTCGATGCCGACATCACGATCTTCGACCTCGCATCGGTCACCGATCGCGCCACTTTCACCGATATGAACCGACCGGCGGAAGGCGTCATTCACCTATTGATCGGCGGCACACCGGTTATCTCCGGCGGCCAGATGGACACCGCCGCCGCACCGGGCCAGGCCATTCGGTGCCCGTAGACATGCCGGTGCCTGCGGACATGCCAGAGCCCACAAACATGCCCGCCCCCAAAGACACGAACGTGCCGGTTGTCCTGGTCACCGGCTTTCTCGGCGCCGGCAAGACGACCTTCATCAACGCGCTTCTGCTGAACGCCAAAGGCTTGCGCATCGCCGCCATCGTCAATGATTTCGGCAGCATCAATATCGACGCCACCTTGCTGGAAAGCGCGAGCGATGCCGTGATCGGCCTCAAGAACGGCTGCATCTGCTGTTCGCTTCAGGGCGATCTCCTGCGCACCCTGCGCCAGGTCCTGCAGAACAGCCGGGACGGCCGGCCCGATCTCATCCTGATCGAGGCGAGTGGTGTCGCCGATCCCCAGGGCATTGTCCAGGCATTGATGGATCCGGTTCTCTTTCGGGCCGCCGCGCTCGACAGCATCGTCTGCATCGCGGATGCCGAAGACCTGCTGGACAGCCCGGGCCGCTGGCAGGACCCTCTGTGGCAGGCGCAGATCGCCGCCGCCGACATGGTGCAACTGAGCAAGGTTCCGGCAGGCGACGACCGCCTCCCAGCTCTCGCCGCCCGCCTCGGCGAGACAGGAAAGGCATATGTTCTCGGCACGGACGGCACCACGCTGGCCGTCACCGACCTGATCGGGCGCGCAGGATTCCGCCTGACACCAGAACAGCGCCCCGCGCTGGACAGCGGACGTTTCGCCAGCGTCGAATGGAGCTGCGATGGCCCAGTGTCATTGCCCCGGTTCCAGGCACTGATCGGAAGCCTGTCCGGAAGCCTCCTCCGTGCCAAGGGATGGATGCAGTTCCGGGAGAAGCCCGGTGACTGTGTGCTGTTCCAGATGGTCGGCCGCCGGGCGAGCCTGTCCCCGTCCGAGCGTGACTTTCAAGGCTGCCGGCTGGTTTTGATCGGAGAGAGCAAAACCTTCATGCCTGATGACATCACGGCAAGACTGGATAGCTTGGCGGAGCTCGCCAGCATCAAGTAAGCGCCCGTGCGTGCGTCTCTCTTGAGGCTGTTGCCCCAAAACCCGAGTCTTCGGATATGCGTTAAGCTATTGGGATGGAATGGTGCTGCCGGAGTGATTTGAACACTCGACCTCTCCCTTACCAAGGGAGTGCTCTACCCCTGAGCTACGGCAGCATCTTGCGGCTGAAAAGCCAGCAGCGAGGTAGGCCCCTCGCAAAGCGCGGCGGAACATGCCACAGGGTTTCCTGAGGTGCAAGCACGTTTCTTGACTGGAATTCATGGCCCGCTCACGGCATTCTCCGGCCATGGTAAAGTCCCAGAAAACAGCCAGTTCCTGCAACCAGAAGACCGAAGCCGATCTGCGTGCGGAACGGCGCGCCGCCGCGTTGCGGGCGAATCTGCATCGCCGCAAGGCGCAGGCACGGCAGCGTATCGACGATGCCGGTGATTCTTCTCCTGATACGAAAAAAGATGATCGAGACTGACGAGCGGCTGCTCGACGGGCAATGCCCCTGACAGGCCGTTATTTAATTCCGTCCCACGGCAAAGGCCCAAAATCCTGCCGCATTCTCGGTGAAAGCTCTTCTTCCGTGGGCTTGTGAGAGCGCACGGGGATAAAGTAAAACAAATCGGGGCTCGGTGCTGTTCGGACTGAATCGGACCGTCCCGCATGAAAACTGGGGATCTAGATGGACAAGTTGGTGATCAGGGGCGGCACGCCGCTCAAAGGGCAGATTCCGATCAGCGGAGCAAAGAACGCCGCATTGCCATTGATGGCGGCAACCTTGCTGACGGATCAGCCGGTCACCCTGACCAACATACCGAAGCTCGCCGATATCCACTCCATGGCGGCCCTGTTGGACCAGCACGGGGTGAAGCGCAAGACCCAGGATGAAGCAAGCGGCGGGCAGACCGTCGACTTCCATGCAAAGACCATCGAAAGCACCACCGCACCGTATGATCTCGTCCGCAAGATGCGGGCCTCCGTTCTGGTGCTTGGCCCCCTGCTGGCACGGGAAGGACAGGCCACGGTCTCCCTGCCTGGCGGCTGCGCCATCGGCAACCGGCCGGTTGACCTGCATCTGAAAGGCCTTGCCGAGCTTGGCGCCGAAGTCGCCCTGGAAGGCGGCTATGTGAAAGCGGAAGTGCCGTCCGGACGTCTGCATGGCGGCCGTGTCGTGTTCCCGGTCGTTTCCGTCGGCGCCACCGAGAACCTGCTGATGGCGGCCTGCCTCGCTGACGGGGAAAGCATCCTCGTCAATGCGGCGCGCGAGCCGGAAATCACCGATCTCGCCGAATGCCTGATCGCCATGGGTGCGGAAATCGAGGGCCACGGCACCGACACCATCCGCATCCAGGGCAAGGACAGACTCGGCGGCGCTGTCCACAAGGTGGTGCCGGACCGGATCGAGACCGGTACCTATGTCATGGCGGCAGCCATCACCGGCGGCGATGTCGAGCTGACCAATACCCGCGCCGGACTGCTGGAAAGCGTGTTCGAGATCCTGCGCGAGGCCGGCGTCACCATCGAAGAAAGCGAGCGCTCCATCCGGGTTTCGGCAAAGCGCGGCGGGCTCAAGGGCATCGACGTGATGACCGAGCCTTTCCCCGGATTCCCGACAGATCTGCAGGCCCAGTTCATGACCCTGATGAGCGTCGCGAACGGTGCCTCCATGATCACCGAGACGATTTTCGAGAACCGCTTCATGCATGTGCCCGAGCTGGCGCGCATGGGGGCGAACATCAATGTGCATCACTCCTCCGCCCTGGTGCGCGGCGTCAACCGGCTGATCGGCGCGCCGGTCATGGCGACGGATCTGCGCGCATCGGTCAGCCTCGTGCTCGCCGCCATGGCGGCGGACGGGGAGACGGAAGTGAACCGGATCTATCATCTCGACCGGGGATATGAGAATCTGGTCGAGAAGCTGAGCGCCTGCGGCGCCAACATTCGCCGTGTCGCGACGCATGCGGATGCATCCGCGGAAGAAGAAACCGTCTGATTGGCAGGATCATCCATGGCACCCAGAGATATCAGCCTGCTTGATGTCGGCGACAGGCCGCTCCGGGTCCGTGTCGAGGATGCCGAGGATCTGGCCATCGCGGCCAGCCTGCTGCAGGACGCGCTGCTCCCCGTACGCGAGATGACGTTCGAGCGGCAGGACGACCGCTTCGCCATGGTCGTCCACCGCTATAAATGGGAGTCCGCCCCCTCCACGGATACGGTGCCGGCCGACGGCGACACGCTCTATAGCGAGCGCGTTCATTGCGGCATCCGGTTCGAGGGAGTCGGCGCGGTCCGCACCCATGGCCTCGACCGAAGCAAGCGGGACCATATTCTGAACCTGCTTACCATTCACGCCTCGCCAGGGCAGATTGACCTCGCCTTTGCCGGCAACGTGACCATTCGACTCGCAGTTGACCGCATCCTGTGCCATATCGAGGACCTCGGCGAGCCTTGGCCCACCGTCTTTACCCCGTCCCATCCCGATTCCGACGATGAGACGGCTCCGGCGGACGAAGCCTCGGGCGCCTGATCGAACGGCCGGCCGGGCATAGCGGCGGCTGTCGGACGCAAACAGGAGAGACGCGGTGACCGCGAACCAGCCACTGATCCTCGCCCTGCCGAAGGGCCGGATCCTGAAGGCAATCACGCCCATTCTGAAACGGGCGGGGATTGAGCTTGAGGACGACTTTTTCAACGAGTCTTCACGGCGCCTTCAGTTCCATACCAACCAGGCGGATCTTGAAGTCATCCGCGTGCGCAGCTTCGACACGGCGACCTTCCTCGCCTTTGGCGCCGCCCATCTCGCCATTGCCGGTAGCGACGTGCTGATGGAATTCGACCATCCGGAAATCTATGCGCCGGTCGATCTCAATGTCGGTCACTGCCGCCTTGCCGTGGCCGAGCCGGCGGAGCTTGCCGCGAAAGAGAACCCGCAGCACTGGAGCCACCTCCGGATCGCCACGAAATATCCGAATGTCACGCGGCGCCACTTCGCCGCCCGCGGCGTGCAAGCTGAATGCATCAAGCTGAACGGCGCCATGGAGCTGGCACCGGGCCTCGGCCTCTGCCGCCGCATCGTGGATCTGGTGGAGACCGGCTCCACCCTGAAGGCGAACGGGCTGGTCGAGGTCGAACAGATCGCCGCCGTCAGTGCGCGCCTTGCCGTCAACCGCGCTGCTCTCAAAACCCGCCCGGGTGCGGTGAAGGATCTGGTCGACCGTATCGGGGAGGCAGCCCTTGCCGCGTAAACTGATCGCCGGCACGCCGGATTTCGGCGATGCATTCGAGGCGCTGGTCGGCTCCAAACGGGAGACAGACAATGATGTCTCCGATACCGTTGCCGGTATTATCGCCGATGTGATCGCGCGCGGTGACGCCGCGCTGATCGATCTCAGCCGCAAGTTCGACAATATCGACCTAGCCGAAACCGGCATCGCGATCTCGGCCGAAGAGATAGCAAAAGCACGTTCCGCCTGCTCCGCCGAAACGCTCGCCGCGCTGGAGAAAGCAGCAGAGCGGATCGAGGCCTTTCACAAGGCGCAACTGCCGGAAAGCATCGATTATACGGATGCGGATGGCGTCGGCCTCGGCCTGCGGCATACGCCCGTGGATGCGGTTGGCCTCTATGTGCCCGGCGGCAAGGCCGCTTATCCCAGCTCCGTGCTGATGAACGCCATGCCGGCCAAGGTCGCGGGCGTGCCGCGCCGGGTCATGGTGGTGCCGACGCCGGGGGGCGAAATCAACCCGCTGGTGCTTGCCGCCGCCGAGCTTGGCGGGATCACCGAGATTTACCGGGTCGGCGGCGCGCAGGCCGTGGCCGCGATGGCGTATGGCACCGAAAGCATCAGACCGGTGGACAAGATCATCGGTCCCGGCAATGCCTATGTCGCGGCAGCCAAGCGTCAGGTGTTCGGCAAGGTCGGCATCGATTCCATCGCCGGACCGTCGGAAATCCTGGTGGTCGCCGATGCCGAGAACGATCCCTCCTGGATCGCCATCGACCTGCTGTCCCAGGCCGAGCATGACGAAGTCGCCCAGTCGATCCTGATTACCGACGATGCGGATTTCGCAGCCGCCGTCGAAGCCGCCATCGCCGAGCATCTTTCCACCCTGCCCCGCGCCAACATCGCGGGCGCGAGCTGGAACGATCATGGCGCGGTCATCGTGGTCGAGGATCTTGAAGACGCCATCCCGCTGGTCGACCGGCTGGCGCCGGAGCATCTGGAACTTGCCGTCTCCGACCCGGACGCGATGGCGGCGAAGATCCGGCACGCGGGCGCCATGTTCCTTGGCCGTCACACGCCGGAAGCCATTGGGGACTATGTCGCGGGCCCCAACCATGTGCTGCCGACGGCGCGGACCGCGCGCTTCTCTTCCGGCCTCGGCGTGCTTGATTTCCTGAAGCGGACCACCTGGGTGAAATGTACCCCGGCCAGTCTCGCCGCAATCGGCCCCGCCGCCGTGACCCTGGCGGAAGCGGAAGGGCTTGGGGCGCATGCCCGCTCGGTCGCCATCCGCCTCGGAGCCGCCGCCGAGTAGGCGGGAGCAAGCCATGGCGCGCGATTTCGGCGACGGCCCGATCGAGGAAGACGAGGATGCGGGCCGCGCCAATGCCTGCATCTCCAAGATCGAGCTGGATGAACCCGCCGTTATCCGCCGCAGTCCCGAGGTCGAGCATGAGCGCGCCGTCGCCATCTATGATCTGCTGGAAGACAACAGCTTCGCCCCGGCGGGCGACGATCAGGGCGGTCCGTACGAGCTCAGATTGCGGATCGAGGAAAATCGCCTGCTGTTCGACATCAGCGACCCGGCGCGCGGCGGCAATTACCAGATCTGGCTCGCCATGTCGCCGTTCCGCCGTGTGGTCCGGGACTATTTCAAGATCTGCGAAAGTTATTACGACGCGATCAAACGGCTGAACCCGTCCCAGATCGAAGCCATCGACATGGGCCGGCGCGGGTTGCATAACGACGGCTCGACGCTGTTGATGGAACGGCTGTCCGGCAAGGTCGATATCGATTTCGACACTGCCCGGCGGCTCTTTACCCTCATCTGCGTTCTCCATATCCGGGGATGAGCCGGAGATGACGGATCGCCCCTCTCTCCCCGACACCCCCTCTCCTCTGGGTGAACCCATCCGGGAGCCGAGCGCCGTTCTTTTCGCCTGCACCCAGAACGCCGTCCGCTCGCCCATGGCTGAAGCCATCATGAAACATCTGATCGGCATGAAGGCCTATGTGGATTCCTGCGGTGTCAGAAACGGCGACCTCGATCCTTTCGCCGTCGAGGTGCTGAAGGAAGTCGGCATCGATATCTCGCGGCACGCACCGAAGAGTTTCGATCAGATGGAGGACGATTTTTTCGATGTCATTGTCTCTCTATCGCCCGAGGCACAACACCGGGCCATCGAGATGACCCGCACCATGGCGTGCGATATCGAATATTGGCCAATGCTGGACGCCACCATCATCGAGGGCTCCCGCGACATGCGTCTCGACGCATACAGGCAGGTTCGCGATGAGTTGATGCGGCGCATCAGAAAGCGGTTCGCAGCACTGCTGGATGAAAACCAAACACCGGAATAACCCGCGCGCAGCCCGGCCATGACCAGAAAAGACCTTGACCCGATGCACCGCTCGGCGCACTTATTTGCCCGATCTTCGAAGACTTGAAGGAGCAGGAATGCCGAAAGAAGACGTTATTGAATTTTCCGGGACCGTTTCGGAACTCCTTCCGAACGCCATGTTCCGGGTGAAGCTGGACAATGAACACGAAGTGCTCGCCCATACCAGCGGCAAGATGCGCAAGAACCGGATCCGGGTTTTGGCCGGTGATCGGGTGAACGTGGAAATGACCCCTTACGATCTGACTAAAGGTCGTATCACCTTCCGCTTCAAGTAAGTCTTCCGAGGTGACGGCCATGTCTGGCCCCCTTCGATTGCGCGCCCCTTCCGGCGCGCATTTCGTTTTGGCCTCCGCCTCGCCGCGCCGGCTGGATCTGCTCGCCCGCATCGGGCTCACCCCCGATGCCGTCAGTCCCGCCGATATCGACGAGACCCCGAAGCCCCGTGAATTGCCGGATGCCTATGCCGAACGTGTCGCCTGGGAAAAGGCGAACACGGTCGCGGCCGCGCATCCCGATGCTTTTATCCTAGCCGCCGACACCGTTGTCGCCAGCGGACGGCGAATCCTGCCCAAGGCGGAAAGCGAAGCCGAGGCCCGGAAATGCCTTGGCCACCTTTCGGGACGGCGTCACAAGGTGATCGGTGCCATCCGGCTGATCGCCCCCGGTGGTGAGACACGCTGCCGGATCGCCACCACGACGGTCGCCTTCAAACGGCTGACCGATATGGAAATCGACAGCTACATTGCGTCCGGCGAATGGGACGGCAAAGCCGGCGGCTATGCCATCCAGGGCCTGGCCGCGATCTATATCCGCATGCTGTCCGGTTCTCATTCCAATGTCGTTGGTCTCGATCTTTATGAGACCCACGCCCTTTTGGCCGGGTTCGGCTTCCGCTACGGTGGGAGCCATGCGTGATCCAGACCGCCTGATCATCGACCGCTCGCCCGGCGAGACCCGGATTGCCGCTCTTGCGGGCGATACCCTTACCGATTTCTGGGTCGACCGTATCGGCGGCGCGACCCGGCGCGCGGGCGAGATCGTGATCGCCCGCGTCACCGCCGTCCGGCCGGAACTGAATGCCGCCTTCGTCGATCTCGGCCATGGCGAGGCATTCCTGAAACTCGGCAAGAAAACACCACCCCCGGAAGGCGCGCTCGTACCGGTCACGGTGATTACCGATGCGGCCGGCCGCAAGCAGCCGCAGGCAACACGGCAGATCTTCCTGTCCGGCCGCTGCCTCAGTCTGAGGCCGGACGAACAGGAATTATCCATTGCCGCCACGATCAAGACGAAGGGCCAGCGGGAGAAGCTGAAAAATCTGCTGCAGCCCCTGCTGCCACCGGATGTAGGTCTCTATGTCTCAGCCAAAGCCATCGAGCTGGAAGACATCCAGCTGCTCACGGATCTCGGCAATCTGCTGACCGAATGGAAAGGCGTCGAGGATGCCATCGCAGCCGGCGACGGGCCGAAGACAATCCGTCCCGCGCCGGATCTCTGCTCCCGGATATCCGCCCTCTTCCCCGCGGCCGTGACGGCCGATAGCGACGCGGGATCGCTCTTCGCCGAAGAAGGCATCGACAGCCAGATTGACCGCGCCCTCGCGCGGCGCCTGCAACTCTCCAGCGGCACTGCACTCACATTCGACGAGACGGAAGCGCTGGTTGCCATAGACGTGGATATAGCCAGCGCCGGGACCAGCCCGAAAGGCTGGACCCGGTTGTTCGAAAACATGGCGGAGGATATCGCGGCAGAGATCAGGCTGCGTCGTCTCGCCGGCCTCGTTCTGGTGGATTTTCCGAAACTTCCCACCAGGGCGGACAGGGATCGTGTCGCCGAAGCCATGCAGAAGGCTTTCGAAGGCTGGCCTTCCTTCGGCATCGCGGCGACGGACCAGCCGCCGCAGGTCCTTGGCTGGACCCGGAGCGGGGTGCTTGAAATCACGGTGAGCCGGACTGGCCGGTCACTGCGCGATGACCTGATGCGGCCCGTCGAACAACACCCGCGCGCCGCGACAATTGCCCTCGAGGCCCTGCGCCGGGTATTGCGGGAGACAGGCAGCATCGCGCAACCGGAGTTGATCTGCGCCCCGGATGTAGCCGACTGGCTTGCCGGTCCCGGCTCCAAGGCCTGGGAAGAGACGAAAGAACGGCTCGGCGGGTTCCTGAAAATCACGGCGGACCCGGCCTTCCGGCTGGAACAAATCGAAATCGGCCCGGCGCGGCGATAGAACGAGAGAGTATCCGATGGGTGATATCAGCGAATTCGACAAGAAAAAGCGCAAGCGCAAAGCCGGTTGCGCGATCTGCGGCAAGCCGATGGTGACGGAATTCCGGCCGTTCTGCTCCGACCGCTGCAAGACCATCGATCTCGGCCGCTGGCTCGGCGGGGACTACCGGCTGCAGACGAACGAGGTTCCCGACGAAGGCGAGTTGCTCGATCTCGCCCGGGCAATGGAAGAACGCAAGGAACGCTAAATCCTCAGGCCTGGCACCAGAACTGGTACATGGCGAGGAAGCTGTCCGGATATTCCCGCTCGATGAGATCCCAGTTGGCCGGGTTCGTCGCCGCCGGATCATCCGGGAAACGCTCCCGGTAAAACGCCTTCAAAGCCGCCGTCGGCGTTTCTACCCCGACCAGCTTAAGCCCCAGCGTCTTCAATGCCGCCCCCACTTCCGGCCAGCCATACCGTACCTCGCGCCGGTGATAGAGCAGATCCCGGCACCCGCTGAGTGAATAGAAATCACCGGTCTGCAAGACGATGGCGGCCGGGTCGTCTTCGGGGAGTTTCAGGATCGCGTTTCGCCGGAGACGGATCTCCCCGGAGATCGCCTGTGCATCTTCCGCGTCGATCTCCGCCTGCAACTTGGCGAAGCGGGCGCGGGCAATGTCGCTATAGAGCGCAACCCGCATCAACCCGCCCGGCTTCAGCAAGCCCCGCAAGACCGTCCAGCCCGCCATCGGGTCCGCCATATGGTGCAGAACGCCGGAACATTCGATCACATCGAAGCGCTGTTCCAACGCACCGAGCCCGAGGATGTCCGCCTGGGCGAAGCTGATATTCCCCCGCCCGAGTGAGTCCGCCATACGCGCCGCATAACCGAGCGACCGCCGGCTGAGATCGACCGCTGTAACCTCAACGCCCGCATAGCGCGCCGCCGTCTGGATCGCGTGTCGCCCGGTACCGCAACCGGCAACCAGAAGTCTGGGGCGGGCGGTATCGATGCCGTCGAACCGCATCGCCGGAAAGCGGTCACGCAGATGGCTGTCCAGGGATTTGCACCGGATCTGGCCATCGACACTGCGCCAGCGCGGATAGGGATGAATTTCGTACTGGTCGCGGACCTTTTCGGAGGTGGTATCCGCAATCGGCGTCAGAGCAGGCAGCGCCGCCGCACGCGCCTTTTCCGCCTCGGGCTCCGTGACGGCACGGGAAAGAACGAGCGCTATCGTGTTATCCCCTGCACCGTCCTGCAATGCCTTCACTGCCGCCGGAATCGTTGCCGGGTCGCGATAGAGAGCAACCAGCAGGGCGTCCTCGGGCGTCAGGGTTCCCCGGGCAAGCAACGCCGCTACGGCCGCCGTTTCATCCGCCGCTTCCATCCAGGCATATTCCGCGGTCATCGCCTGCAATGCCAATGCGGCGAGCGGCCCCGCTTTCACGGCGCCGGGCCCTTCAATCAACCGCCGCCGTCTCTCGGCCGTCATCCAGGCTTCAAGCCTCGGGTCGGGCACAGTGGTCCAGGTGAGCAGCAGGTCGAGCAGCGGATCAGCGGGCCAGGGAGGCGGCGCCCCGCCTTCCGCACGCAACCAGCGCCAGGCCGCATCCGCGCCCTTGGCATGGGCACGATTCGCCAGCACAAGCGACAGGGCCACCGGGGCCAGCCTTTGAAGATCGATATCCCGGCGCGCGAAGAGCCCGATCATCAGGGCTTTCATTTTCGGGTCGGGGCTGGTGAAGCGCAGCCCCGCAAGCGTATCCAGCAGCTCCGCCAGATATCCCGCATCGGGGGCACGCCGGTGTGCGCTTTCAAAATGCAGCACCGCTCCGGCCTCATCCCCGAGCGCAAGCAGCACACGCGCCAGATTGGCTTCCGCCACCACATAGTCCGGCGCCAGCTTGAGGGCACGGCGATAGGCCTGCACCGCTTCTTTCGGGCGGCCCGCGGCTTTCAGCGCAACGCCGAGATTGTTCTGCAGCTCCGGCTGGCGTGGATTTGCCCGCGCGAGCGCAGCGAAAATCTCAACCGCCTCGTCCGCACGCCCCTGACGCATCAGCGCGGATGCCTCGCGCAGCCGCGCCATCGGATCGGACCTATTCACTGCTCAGCCATCGATATGCAGGTCGAAGGCGATGCTGATCCGCTCGCCGCCGCCCCGGAACGGCACCGTGCTGTGCCAGACATAGGACGGAAAGACCACGGCCATGCCGAGCTCCGGACAGATGGCGTCAAGCGGGCGTGTGCCGCGATGGGGAATGCCGTAGCCCGGCCGGTTGAATTCAAGCCAGCCGGCCCGCTCCTCATCTTCGGGAGTGACCGTCTCCGGAATGGCCGCGTAATAGGTTCCGCTAAGCCAGCCCGCATTATGGATATGCGCACTCTGATGCCCTTCATCGCCAAGGATATTGGCCCAGATATTGACAGCATAACCCTGTGGGATGCGGGCAAAGAAAGGATGCGACGGATCCTTCGGCAAACCGGAAATATACGCGTCCAGCCCTTCGGAAAGCATCCGCTCGAAGGCGGCAATGGCCGGTCCCTTATGGTCAAAGAGCTGCGGCACGAAAGCGCCGCCCCGGATCGCCCGGCGCAACGGATCGAGTTCTCCGGAGATATTCGGGTGATTGCGAATCTCTTCGGACAAAGCCGCATTGAAATCCGCATGGTCCGCATAGCCGGCCGGAACGGGAAAACGGATCGGCCGTGTCGCCGTGCCCTGCGCGATGAGGTGATCGACTTCGTCATACCGTCCCAGCTCTTCAAGCGAGATGGAGTGATATGCGGTTGCCCGGACATGCGTCGGATAACGCTCCAGCACCCGGCCCGTCACCGACAAAGCGCCCTTCACGTCGCCTTCGATCAGCAATGCCTGGGCCAGATTGTTCGCCGCCGCGACATTTCCCGGCTGCCCCACAAGAGCGCGTTTATAGAGGCGGGCCGCCTGCACATGATCGCCCTGAAGCTGAAACTGGTTACCAACACCAACGAAGGGGCCGGTATTGCCGGGACCGGTGACGAGAGAGCGGCGCCATGCATCAGATGCCGCCTCAGGCTTGTCACGCGCATCCAGAATATCGCCGCGTGCATTCCATGCCTGCATGAAGTCAGGCGCAGTCCGGACAGCCAGCGCTGTCAGCCTGTCCGCATCCTGAAGGGTGCCCTGTTTCAGGTGAATCCGCGCCCTGAGCGTTGCCGCCGGAGGGTTGCCGGGATCCACGTCGAGAATCCGGTCGTAAATCTCCGCAGCCGCCTGATCCCGGCCGGCATTCTGGTGTGAAATCGCGAGCGATAAAGCTTCGGATAATTGCATCTGTGCGCCACTCCCCGGCAAGCTGATCCTTGGATAGCGCCGATGACCCCCGTCATCAAGCGGGCCACGAAAAAAAGCACTTATTGGGCGCTGGACAGCCCGGATGATATCTTCTATACACCTGCCTCTCGTCGGTTCTGCGGTGCTTGCGCAGCGGCATCGACAGTGTGCCCAGGTAGCTCAGTTGGTAGAGCAGCGGATTGAAAATCCGCGTGTCGGTGGTTCGAATCCGCCCCTGGGCACCACTTCCCTCCAGATTGACCGATATTTTTTGTAATCACCGGCAAGATAGTCAGCCGGAGTGGTGGTTTCCCTTAACCAGCACATGCGAATACCTTACGGTGCCGCCCTTATTTTAAAACCCGCTTCATTTTTGCCCTAACCGACAGGCACTGAAGCATTCTCCACATTGAATCAATTCAAAAATAATTTTACGCAACTATTTAATATTCATTATTTATAGACAAAACATCTGTAAACTTGATTTTCTCGAAGTCATCACTAACCATATTCATCATTGAAAACCTTTTGGGTTAACTTTCAAAACCATACATGAACTTGGAAAATAGAGATTATGCAGGCGTCGTCGCCGATGCAGCGACGCTCGATCATCCTGAGCATCGCGCGCTGTTTTCCCATTGGATGGAAAACCGGCGGGGAGAAGCTGTACCGCTGCGCAGCACGTTTGATCCGCTCGAATTTCATCGTTCCATGTCCAGAATGGCCATTATCGAGCGTACCGCAGACGCTGGAAAAGAGAGCTTCCGGTACAGGCTTGCGGGCACCGAGATTGCCCGGCGCGCCGGGCGTGACCCCACCGGGAAGAGTTTCGAAGAGCTCTATCAGGGTACGTATCTTGAGACTGCGATGCAGACCTATCTGGACATCGCCTCATCCAGACGGCCTCACTTCTCCCAGCGGGTTTACCCGATCGGCGACGATGGCAGTGCCCTGCGCTATGACCGGATCATCTTGCCATACAGCTCGGACGGAACGCTGATCGACCAGTTCATCCTGCTGATTGTCGTCGTTGAACAGAACACACCGGTAAAGCAGGTCGGCAGTTTCTCCGTCTTTGGTGACCGGAAGAAAACCTGACCGTTCTCCTGCTGCTACAAAAGCGGCCCGGTACAAAAGCGGCCCGGCATAAAAAAACGGGCGCCAACCAGGCACCCGTTCCTTTAATTCAAGTGATCTGGCTGCTGTCAGAGTGCTTCGTCGATCCACTGCTGGAGCTGCGCCTTCGGCATCGCTCCCATCTTGGTCGCGGCAACCTGACCTTCCTTGAACAGCATCAATGTCGGGATACCCCGGACACCATATTGCTGCGGGATCTGCGGGTTCTCGTCGATATTGATCTTGGCGACGGTAACCCGGTCACCCATCGACTGCGCCATTTCCTCAAGAGCCGGGGCAATGGCCTTGCAGGGGCCGCACCATTCGGCCCAGAAATCGACCAGAACCGGTTTGTCGGAATTCAGAACGCTGTCGGAAAAGCTGGAGTCGGTGACTTTAACCGTCGACATGGGGCAATCCTCGTTTGACAAATCTCTCATGCCGGGTTCGGCCCTCGCATGGACAGTGAATCTAGGAAGCCGGAACACCCGCGTCAAGGCAACGGGTGTCGCGTTCAAATTTCCGGAATGAAATCAAAGGCCGCCTTATCCAGAGACGGAGCCCGGACCATATCCGTCGAGCAAATCACCCGGCAAATCGGTCAAAAACGGCCCGTCCGTCCAGAGCAGAAGGCACCGCACCGCACGCCCCTCGAACATCCGGGCAAGCAGCGCCCGGTAGGCCGCCATCTGTTTCAGATACATCACCGGAACATCCTCCAGCCGTTCCGGCGGCGGCCGGTTCGTCTTGAAATCCACCACCGTCACCCGGCCGTCCTCGACCAGCAGACGGTCGATCTGGCCCGAGACGATTGTCACCTCGCCACCGCCAGCCCCGACCTGCCCGACGATTGGCACTTCCGCGCGTGAGCCGGGCGCGAAAAGCCCGGCCCAGTCCGGATGCTCCAGGACTGTCATGATCTCGTCGACATAACGCTCGGCAAGCCCTGCAGCGAGGCCGTGAACGGGACGCTGCAGGAACGCCAACCCTGCGTCCTTGCGCCTTTCGGCGGGAAGGTCAGGTAGCACCTGAAGCAAACGGTGCAATAACTGCCCGCGCTTGAACCGTCCTTCGTCGATAGCGGAAAGCGGCGAGCGGGTGGCCGGTTCCTGCTCGCTCGGACGGGATGGCATCAGCGGTCGCGGCGGCACCGGCTCCGGCGCAGGCTGTGCCAGCACCCAGAGCGGCAGGGGAGGCTTTTCGGAGACCTTTCCCGCCTCCATGGCCTTTGGCTCCACAGCCCGCTCCTGTGGCGTCTCATAACGCAGCAACGGCAGATCAGACCCGGCGGCACCCGAGACCACGGGATCTTCCACCGGCGTTGCAATCTCACTCAGCGCATTCCGGATCAGCTCGTACCAGTTGCCTTCCGGCGCCCGCTGCTTCGTCGCCCAGCCGCCGATATAAAGCCGGTCTTCCGCCCGGGTCATGGCGACATAAAGCAGCCGCCTATATTCCTCGTTCCGCTTGCGCTCCGCCGCTTCCTTCGCCGCCGTGCTGGCGGGTGCATCCTCAGGCTTGGCCGGAGCACAGAGAGGCACCGGCACGCCATCTTCCCGCTCGCCCCAGAGAATCTTCGCCGTGCCGCGTGGAAGCTGCAGCGTGTCCGGCATGAAGACGATAGGAGCCTGCAGGCCTTTCGAGCCATGCACGGTCATCACCCGGACACGGCCGCCCTCCCCGCCTTCCATATCCCGCTTGATATCGCTCTCGGACGCTTCCAGCCAATGCAGGAAGCCCTGCAGAGAGGCGACATGGCCGCGCTCATATTCCAGCGCCTGTGCCAGGAATTCATCCAGTGGATCGGCGGCTTCGATGCCGAGCCGCTCAAGAATGCGGCGCCGCCCGCTCGGTTCTCCCTCGGCCAGGATGCCGGCGAACAGTTCATAGGGCGGTGTCGTATCGGTCCGCGCCAAGTACGACGAAAGCAGCCGGTCCGCCATGGTAAAGCGCGCATTCTCCGGCGCCCGGCGGCGCAGCTCGCGCCAGAGCCGGTGCTCCTTGCGGTCATGGGCGAGATCGAACAGCTCGTCCTCATCGAGGCCGATCAGCGGGCTTTTCAGGACTGTCGCAAGGGTCAGATCGTCATCCGGCAACAGCAGGAAACGTCCGAGCGCAATCAGATCCATGACGGCGATCTGATCGCTCAGCACCATGCGATCGACGCCCGCCACGTCGATATCGCGCTCCTTCAGGGCGCGCACCATCTCATGCACGAATCCGCCCCGGCGGCGCACCAGAATCATGATATCGCCGGGCCCGATCGGGCGCCCCTTCGAGGGCAGGATTTCGCCCCGGTCGATCCACTGGTGAATACGCCCGGCAATGGCCCCGGCGAGACGGGAAGCCGGGTTGTCGAGGCCGCGCTGGGTGACAGGCACGGCCCAGGCGCCTTCATCCTCGCTCTCCACCGGCTCGAACGGCGGCCAGAGTTCGACCAGGCTTGCGTCTCCACTGCGGGACACGCCATGCCGGATCGACAGGAACTCACCATCCGCATCGGCCTCCAGCACACCCTCGGCGGCGGGACGGCTGTTGAACAGGCGATCCACCAGCCCGAGCACGGCGGCGCCGGACCGGAAAGAGACTTCCAGATCGACCGAAGCCCAGCTCTTGGAGGCCGTCTCCACCCGCGCCGCGAAATGCCGGCGCATACGCAGGAAGCCCTCCGGGTCGGCGCGCTGGAAACTGAAGATCGATTGTTTGACGTCGCCCACCGCGAAAATGCTGCGTCCGGCCCCGCGCACCTCCTCATAGGCGCCTTCACCGGAGAAGAATTCCTCGGTCAGGGCACGGACCACATCCCATTGCTCCGGGTTCGTGTCCTGCGCCTCGTCGATCAGGATATGGTCGAGGCCGCCATCCAGCTTGAACAGCACCCAGGCAGCCACACCGGGACGGCGCAGCAACTCGCAAACGGTCGCGACGAGATCCTCGAAATCCACCAGCGCCCCGCGCCGCTTTCCGCCTTCATACTGTTTGAGCACGGCGGAAGCGATGCGCAGAACGGCAGCCGTTCGCTCCGCCAGTCCGATGGTGTTGAGCAGTTGGCGCACAGCGATCAGGCGCTCCGCCTCCCGCGCCATGACGGTCTCGATATCGGCGAATGTCTCGACGGCCTTCTTGGTCGCGAGCCGCTTCCGCATATCGCCGTCACCTGTCAGGAAGACCGAGCCGTAACTCTCGAAGAGATCGATCCGGGTGTCGGGGTCCGCCGCGAGGAATGTCGCGAGACTATCCGCCCGCTCCACATCCGTCTTGCTGCTGCCCCCAAGGGCTTCCATGGCGCGGCGCAGGCCAACCGCATCGAACGCCGTGTCGGATACAGCGTTCCGCATCACGCTCTCCCGGCTTTCCCCCTCCGGCAGATCGAGATGGGAAAGCAAGGCCTGTGTGATCTGTCCCGGCCCGCCAATGCCTTCGAAGAAGCGGCCAAGCCGCGCCCGCTCCATCAACAGCTCAGAGACCAACCCATCGAAGGTCTCTTCCGCGAAACGCCGGTTGATCAGGCGGAGCGCCTCGCCAAGCGGGCTTTCCGGTTCCGCCGAAGCTTTGTTCAGAACCCGGTCCCGCGCGTCGGAGAGGCGTTCGGCTGCCGTCCGGTCGTCCATTACCTGGAAATGCGGCGGCAGTCCGGCCTCCAGCGGGAAGCGCTTCAGAACGGCCTGACAGAAGGCATGAATGGTCTGGATCTTCAGGCCGCCCGGTGTGTCGAGGGTGCGGGCGAAGAGACGCCGGGCAAGGGCAATCTGGTCCTGCATCGGCTGCCGTCCGAGCAAACGATCGAGCTGGCCACTCAGATCCGTCTCACCGATGACGGCCCATTCGGAGAGCTTCGCCGATATACGGGCGGACATTTCCGCTGCCGCCGCCTTGGTGAAAGTGAGGCAGAGGATGCGACCCGGATCGGCACCCGCCAGCAGCAGGTTCAGCACCCGGTCCGTCAGCACCTTGGTCTTGCCGGTTCCCGCGGACGCCGCAACCCAGACCGAGGCGGCGGGATCGGCGGCCCGGCGCTGGGCCCGGTCGGCCTCGGCGATCACCCCACTCGGATCATGCTCCGCCATCGCCTAAACCTCCCCCGCCGCGGACCATTCCTTGACCCGGGCCAGATGCTCGTAATCGGAATAGCGCGGAGCGTGCTCCGGTGCCGGACGGGAACGGTAGGGCGTCACGGGATCATCGAAAGCCTCGATCAGTTTCAGCAGCCCGTCCTCAGCTTCCTCGATCAGCTCTTCGAGAGTGCCTTTCAGGGGTTTCCGTTCGCCTGCTGGCTCGCCTCCACTCAGCCGCCAATATTCCAGCGCCCCAATCGCTCCTGCCGGAATTTCCGCGAAACCGTCCATGGCCAGCATCATTGCTTCCAGCGGAAGCTGCGGAGAAAGCCCGGCCCGCACCTGCTTGTCGGTCGGCGGTGCACCGGTTTTGTAGTCGACAATGACGTAGCTGCCATCCGCCTGCCGCTCGATCCGGTCCGCCTTGCAGGTCAACTCGACGGATGCGAGAGGGCCACGGAGCATGATCTGCCCCTTGCGTTCGGTCCAGATCCGGGAAAGTGCGGCACGGCGCGGGCCGTCCATCGTAACAACCCATTCAGCGATCCGCTCGAAGCGCGGCCACCAGAAGGCATGCACGGAAGGGCGGAGCATGGCGGGGGCGAACTGTTCCCGGCCGATCTCCAGCAATCGTTCCAGCGCCTTTGGCGGAAGCTCTTCCGGGAACTCGCGGACAAACAGATCCAGCGAATCATGGATCATCGTGCCCCGGTCTGCCGCCCCCGGATCCTCGTCGATCTCATCCAGACTCTTCAGACCAAGAATACGCTTTGCATAGATCGCGTAGGGATCGCGCACCCAGGTTTCGATCTCGGTGACGGAGAACTTCCGAGGCCGCACCTTGACCGGTGGACAGGGCGCAGGAGGACGAACCGGCTCCAGTTTTTTCGGGGCATCCAGTGCCTGCTGCCAGAACGGATAGGCGGCCACCTGCCGGCCGATCTTGTCCTGCAAACTCAGCGCCCGGAGAACCGTTTCCATACGCAGCCACCAGCGCGACGCGACGGTCGGCGCACCATCGACCCGCTCGGCCCGGGTCAGCACCACCTGGGGCGCCGAAGCCGCCATCTGGAAATCGTGCGCGGAAAGACCGATGCGCCGCTCCGGCGACGGCAGACCGAACTCGGCCCGCATGGGACGGCTCATCCAGGGATCGGCGCCGGGATCCGGCGGCCAGGTGCCCTCGTTCAAACCGCCGAGAACCATCAGGTCAAATTGCTGCAACCGGCCTTCCAGCGGGCCGAGAATGGCCAGACGCGGATGCGTACCGTATCTTGGTCGGTGTACCCGACCGACCAGCAAGGCCTCCAGAAACGCACCGTAGGACCGGCCCTCTATCGGCGGGAAGTCACGCACGGCCTCGACCAGCTCACCAAGGAAGTTGGCTGCGTCCTCGCCCGCCTCTCCGGCCCAGAGCCTGCGGTCGCCGGTTTCCTCATTCGTTGCCGCCAGCGTTTCAGCCACGGCGTTGTGGGCGGAAAGCAGGTCGATCAGGGAGGTCGCGTCGCTGTCCAGCAGTTCCGAGAAATGCGTGACGGATGGCGCCAGCTTGCCGATCCAGTCAAGCGCATCCTGCTTTTCCTCTTCAGGGTACGCATCGCGCACCGCATTCAGCAGCCCCTCGATACCCGGCGCCGGGCGCGGGCCACGCAGGACACTGCGCTCCAATGTGCGCACGCGGCGGCGGAAGCGTGGAACCTCCATGCCGCCAGCGGCAAGCGGGTGTTTCAGTGCCGCGAGCAGGGGCACCGGAGCACAGGCGGTGGCCGCCATTTCGGCGGTTGCCAGCCAGAAGGTCATCGGGCCGGTCGCGGACAGGGGTTGCCCGGCGGAATCGTCCACCTCGATATCCCAGCGCCGGAGCGCCGACTTCACCCGGCGTGCCAGCACCCGGTCCGGTGTCACAAGAGCCGCCGTCCGGGTCTCGTCCTCCAATGCCTCACGCAGCATCAGGGCGATGGTTTCAGCTTCCTCGTGATGGCCGGGACAGGCCAGCATGGACAGGCCGTCGATACCGCCGGACAGAAGCTCCGCATGCTCTTCCGGGAGCCGCCGCCAGGCTTCCGTCGTTTCCGCCGGGCGCAGGGTCTCCTGGATCAACCGGCGGCGCGGTGACCGCACCGCACCGGCTCCAGACGACGGCCATTCGCGCACATCCGACCGGTCTCGACCAAGACTCTTCAAGAGATGAGCCAATCCATGCTGGGCATGGCCCGGGTCCTGCCCGATGGCGGCCCAGGTTACCTCATCCGCATCCCGATCCAGCCCCGGCAGCACCACGGCGCCGAGCGGCAGATCCAGCACCGCGCCCATGAGGCGGGCGGTGGCCGGAATGCTACCGGTCGAGCCGGCGACGATGACAGGGTCTTGCGGCGGCTGTTCCGCCCAGCGAGCCGAAAGCCGGTCGACAAGAGCGGAATGCCGGAGCGGTGCTTCCACCGCCCCTTCCTCTGCCAAGAGAGCCGGCCAGAATTCGGTGGCAATGGAGAGAAACTCCAGCACTTCCTGCCAGTGCGATGCGTAACGCTCCTTCGCCAGATCGGCGAGGCCCGCATACGGCACCTGTTCGGTATGCACCTGATCGAGAAAACTGGCGAGTTCGCCCGCCAAGAGGGCCGCATGATCGATCCCGGCCGCCTGGATCGCGGTGCCACTATCCTTGCGCTCAAGAAAACGCTGAACCAGCTGGGTCAAGAGAAGCTGTCGGCGCAGGCCCGGGATCGCGGGCGGCAGATCGCCAGCGGCGGCGGCACCGTCCAGCCCGCTGAACCCGGCCTCGTCATCGTCGATATCGCCAACCGGACGCAGCGCGGGCAGCAGCATCTGACGGCCATTGCCGAGACGGAGGAAACTTTCGCGAAGGGTCCGGACGGCGCGGCGGGTCGGCACCAGGACGGACATCCGGGCAAGGACCATCGGGTCCTCATCGGCTTCCTGCCAGAGGCCCCGCGCCAGGGTGTCGGCGAAACCGTCCGTCGCCTCAATGGCGTAGAGCCCGCCGATGCCGCCGATGCCCATGCCGTCTCCCTTGTTAGCGGACCTCAGAAAAAGGGCACATCGGGCACATGCCCCTGCGCGAAAAGCCTCCGCGCCTGCTCCAGATCCTCGATCGTGCTGATATGATACCAGAGCCCGTCATGCAGGGCACCGTAGAGGCGTTCCGCCTCCTCGGCCCTGTCATAGAGCAGATTCAGGGAAAATGCCCCGTCCGGCGCGCCGTCGAACAGGCGCGGATGCAGGATCGAGGCGCCCATATAGGTATAGGGTGCAACCCGTCTCTCTTCCCGGCGGGTCAGATTACCCATCGGCCCCATGGTGAAGTCCCCCCTGCCGAGGGAGCCCGAGACGCGGGAGGAAGGATGCAGCAGCAACAGCGCATCCATGGTCTTCACGTGCCAGGCCTCGGCCAGCCGCGCCAGCGTCGGCTTCATCGCATCGACCCAGAGACTGTCGCCATTGATGACGAAGAACGGCGCCTCGCCCAGCAGCGGCAGGGCATTCACAACGCCGCCGCCGGTATCGAGCAGGCTGTCCTCGCGACTTATGACGATTTCCACATCCGTCCGGCCGGCAAGATGCGCTTCGATCTGCTCGCCAAGATGGAAGACATTCACCACCACGCGCTTCACACCGACCGCGACCAGCCGCTCCAGGATATGGTCGATCAGCGGCTTGCCGTCGACTTCAGTCAGCGGCTTCGGAACCGTGTCTGTCAGCGGCGCCAGCCGCGTGCCGCGACCGGCAGCGAGCACCATCGCGGTCTCGGGGATCGTCGTCTTTTTCGTCTTAAGGCGGGTCAGCAGCATGGTGGTCGGAACTTCCTCAGGCAGCGCATCCGCCCGGCGGCGGTGTCACGCGATGGGACTCTGGCACGTGTTTTTCGATCCATTCCCGGACGGGTGCAAGAGCCTCGTCGGATAAATTTTCCAGAGCCAGCCTCCAGAGCCGCGGCATATGCACCAGATAACCGTGTTTGCCGTAAAGCACCGTCTGACGCGCAAAGATTCCCAGAACCTTGAAATGACGCTGCGCGCCCAGCACGCGGTAGGAGGCAAGAAATGCCTCCCGGTCCGCAATCTCCGGCATGGCCGCGAAATAACGCTCCATGACCGACGAGATGACGGATTGCGGGATGTCCCGGCGACAATCCTGCAGCAGCGATACGAGATCATAACTGGCGGGGCCGGTCACCGCGTCCTGAAAATCCAGCAAACCGCAGGCGGCTATGCCGGAGCGGCCCGGAAGCAGCATGATGTTGTCGACATGGTAATCCCGGAGGACGAGCACGTCCGCGCCGCAGCGGACCGCGGGCAGGCAGGCACGCCATGCGTCGGCGAAGGCCTCGCGGGCCGCATCGTCGATTTCAAGTCCGACACCGGGGCGGAGATACCAGTCGACGAACAGCATCACCTCATGCAGCAGCTTTTCGTCGCTGTAGGCCGGCACCCGCCCCGCAACACCATCAAGCCCGCGCTTTGCCAGATCCGTCAGCAGATCCGCCGCCAGATCATAGAGGGCGCGTTCATCCTCACCCGCCGCGAGTGCACGGGTGTAGGTGATATCGCCCAGATCCTCCAGCAGCAGAAATCCATCCGTCTGATGGGCGGCCAACAGACGCGGAACGCTGTAGCCGAAACCGGAGAGGATTTCGCCCACGGCAACGAACGGCCGGACGTCTTCCTTTTCCGGCGGAGCATCCATGACGATCGCGGTTTGACCGTCGGCGCGCTTCAGCCGGAAGTAGCGCCGGAACGAGGCGTCGGCCGCAAGCAGCACCTCCGCCGCATCGCCCCAGCCGGCCCCCTGCCAGAACGCGCGCCGGCTCGTATCTCTCATATCGGCAGTATTCACAGTCACCATCAGGTCCACGTCAGCCCCATTCCGGCTTCCTCGCAGGCGCTGCTGAAAGCCGCGCGCCATGTGTCCGGAACCCGCGCCGTAACCCGGCGCGCTTCCGGTCCCGCGGCTTTATCCGCTGCGAAGTCGAAAATCAATTCAATGGCATCCTTCGGGGCAAAGGAGCCGAGACGGTCCGGCCATTCGACAAGACAGATCGCCGTGCCAAAGGCTTCATCCAGCCCGAGCTCGAGAACTTCATCCGGATCGCCGAGCCTATAGAGATCGGCATGCCAGACCTCCAGCTCGGCCCCGTCACGATCAAGCGGGCCATATTGCTGCACCAGGGTGAAGGTCGGACTGGGCACCTCTTCGTCCGCCCCCATCAGCGCGCGCACAAAGGCGCGGGCGAAGGTCGACTTACCGGCGCCAAGCCCCCCGGAAAGCAGGAAAACGCCGCCCGGAACGGCAAAGCCCGCACACGCGCGGGCCAGGCCCTCCGTTGCAGATTGCCCGTTAAGCTCAAGGCGCGCCTCGGCAGCACCTGCCGTCATAGGATCAGCTCATCCGCCAGGGCTGAAGCCGCCCCCGGCGTTACGGCATGGCGCGGAAGACGGCACTGGATGCACAACCCGGCACCCTCAACCGGCTTCACCGACATGGACCCGCCATGCAATTCGACCAGCCGCCGTACCAGCGGCAGTGCCAGATCCGGCCCCTGTGCCCTGCCGCCCCGATCCGGCCCGGAGAAGGCCTCGAAAATCAGGTTGCGCATCTCTTCGGGCACGCCGCTGCCATCATCCGTGACGGCAAACAAGATGCTGTCGCCCTCCGCGCGAACAGAGAGATTGATCCGCTCCCCCTGCGACGTGAACTGCAGTGCACTGGACATCAGATTGAACAGAATTTGCCGGAGCCGGCGGTCATCCGCCTCGATCACGCTCACCGCCTCGTCGAGATCGATCGCGATCTCGACACCCTGGCTGCGGGCCCGTTCCTCGATCAGCAACACCGCCGCATCGGCAACCTCCCGGACATCGAGTTCCCGGGGCTCAAGCGTCAGATAACCCGCCTCGATAGAGGCAAGATCAATGATATTGCCGATCAGCGCGGACAGACGGCCTGAAGATTCAAGAATGGCTTTCAGATATTCCTGCTGCTTCTCGCTGACCTCACCGACATAGCCATCATTAAGCATCTCGGCGAAACCGATGATCGCATTCAGAGGCGTGCGCAGCTCATAGGACACATTGGCGATGAACTCGCTCTTCAGCCGGTCCGCGGTTTCCAGCGCCTCGTTCCGGTCCTGCAATGCGCGCTGCACATTCAGCGTATCGGTCACGTCCAGGAAATTGACCAGCGTCGCGCCATCCGGCAGCGGGACGAAGGAATATTCGAGGGCGGTTCCATCCGGCCGCTCGGTCCGGCCATGCTCGGACACCCGGTCGGCGAAGCGGGCGGCGAATTCCTGTTTGTAATCGTCCCAGTCCTGCTCTTCCAGGACCGGGAAGAGGGGGCGCATCGCGTCAAGAACGTCCGAAACATGCAGCGACTGATCCCGGAATTCCGGATCGAGATCCCACATACTGAGGAAAGTCGGATTGGACAGCGTCATGCGCCCGTCCGCCCCGAACACGACAACGCCTTCGGCAAGATTGTCGATGGTCTCGCGCTGCACCTCGTTCAGCGTATTGTAACTCCGCTCCAGAGCCAGCCTGTCCGTTACATCCTCGAAAGTCAGGAACAGGCCGCCGAAAGGATGCGACATCACCACCATGCGGAGCGTGCGGTCGTCCGGCAGGAAAAAGAAATCTTCCATCGGATCGATCAGTCGGGTGAAAAGCCCGTTCCAATGATCCCGGTAAGCCCGGAAATCCGATTGCTCCGGCAACCGGCGCAATTCCCGGAGCAATTCAAGGAATTCGGTGATGGTCGGATCCGCGTCGAGCTGCGCCGGATCGACCTGCCAGAGATCGGCAAAGGCGCTGTTGAAGAATTTCAGACGCTTGTCCGGACCGAAAATCGCGATCGCCGTGGTCAGGCCTTCGAGCACATCCTCATGCGCAGCGATATGCCGCGCGATCTCGGCCTGCGCTTCTTCAAGAGACGTGACATCGGTGGCCCAGCCGACCGTCCCGCGTGCATCCGGACTTGGCGCCTCGGTCACCTCGAAAAGCCTGCGTTCGCCATCGACAACGATAAAGCGGCTTTCCGAGTAGAGCGCCCCGAGCCGCCGGGCGCGCCGCGAGGTATCGCGCGCCGATTCCGAATCCAGATCGATGACATCGGCGGCGATATTGGCAAAGCGGATATGCAGGTTTTCGTCTCGCCGCCAGAACGGAATGGTCTGCAAGTTGATGGAGGCCAGCAGATCCTCGTTCCGGCGCCTTCTGCTCCGCGCCTCCTCTTCCGCGATCACCCGGCTTTGGGATTCTTCCGAAATATCGACCAGTGCGATAGCCGCCCTCGGAGACACTCCGGTTCCCGCCTCCACCGGAACGCCCGAAATCCTGAGGACACGGGAGCCGTTCCGAATCTCGGTCACAAAGGAAAAGGCCTTCCCTTCAGCCATCAGGGTCCGGACAACGGATTCCAGCGTGGCCCCCGCGCCATCGGCGAGATAACCGGCGATATCGTTGATGGTGCGCAGCCGATCCGCATCGGCGCGCAGCAACGTGCCGACAGACGGGCTGACATAGCGCAGCACCGATCCGCTTCCGGCCGCACCATCCGTGATCATCCCGATCACGCCGACATGAGGCACCTGCAATGCCGCATCACGCCCGTCGAGAGCCGCCGCGAGCGCATCCCGCTCTGCACGCAAGGCGTTGAGACGCCGCCGGTACAATATCCGGGTGACGATCAGGGCGATGGCGGACGCGAGCAGAAACGCCAGAATCACCGCCATAAACGGATTCATGGAGATGCTGATGGAGAGATTATCCATCGCTTCCTTGTTTACCGCATGCGCGGCAGGACTCATGACGGCCAGGGCAAAGGCCGTCATGAGCAAAACCCGGAAGCGGAACGCATATCTTCTCATGCGAGCCAGAGTACGCGCGCGGCAACCCTCGCTCAAGTAAAGACGCCCGCCGCTTATCGGTTGTTTCCAAATAGGAATCCGTAAATCGTCCGGTCCAGACTGACCGCATCGATTCCGGCATCTTCCAGCGCCTCGGCAAGGCCATCATTGGCATCACGTACCGCTGCCTCCGTGGCGCCATCCAGCAGCACGACCCATTCCGGGGTCTGTCCCGGCGGCACCGGCTTGCCCTGTGCCACCAGACCGGCGTTACTGACATCGATATTGTTCTCGGCAAGACAGCCGCCGAGCATGTTCAAGCGCTTGCCCAGCTCAGGCAGCACAGCCGTCTTGAGACTTTCGCGCAGCCGGTCCCGCATGCCTTCTTCCGGGAACAGGCGCGTCACCCCCAGCCAGCCGCACACCCCGTGAGTCTGATCGATGGTGATATCGGCCGTCAGCCGGTCAAACTTGGTGAAGCCCGCCATGACCTTCTGGCTCCACTCACTCTGCACCGCGAGCCGGGCCATATAATCCGGGTCCGCCAGGTCCTGCACCGTGCCGGTCTCGTAGCTGGCGAAATATTTCACCCGGGCATCGGCATCCGCCGCGACATAACGCCGGGCACGGTGAAAACCAGGCATCCAGACGCGCTCATCGATATGCTCGCGATTGTACCACTCGTTGTATTCGTCCTCGTCTTCCGGCGCGACCTCGGTGAAGGTCATCAGCATGCCGGTTCCATACAAACCCATAATTCCCCTGGCTCCTGTTGTTCAGAGTTCCGTGTCGAGACTGCGTGCGATTTCGGTGACCACGTCCCAGCCTTCGCGGACATGGTGCTGTTCGGTGTTGGTCTGCCCGATGGAAAAGCGGATGGCCGCCCGGCCCCGGACCTTGTTCTGGGTGAGGTAAATCCGCCCGTCATCATTGATCCGCTGCAGCAAGGCCGCATTCAGGCGGTCGAGCGTCTCCGGCTCGTCGATGCCAGCCGGGTGATAGCGAAAATTGATCAGCGCCAGAGAGCGCGGCGCGACGATCTCGAAATCCGGTTCGGCGGCGATCCATTCCTCAAGCATTACCGCGAGATCGATATGTTTGCGGATAATCTTGCGCAAACCCTCGGCGCCATAGGACCGGATCACCATCCAGAGCTTCAACGCCCGGAAGCGGCGGCCAAGCGGCACGCTCCAGTCCCGGTAATCGATCACCGCGCCCTGCTCCCGGCTTTTCAGGAATTCCGGCAGGATGGACAGAGTGCGGACCAATGCATCGGGATCGCGCACGAAATGGGCGGAACAGTCGAAATTCGTCAGCATCCATTTGTGCGGATTGAAGACGATGCTGTCGGCATATT
>NZ_CAXBDC010000010.1:0-67104 GCF_963974195.1 uncultured Nisaea sp. | reverse complement strand
ACCGGACATCCAGAAATGGCCATCACAGCGACGGCTTCGATAGCGCCTCAACTCAATACCTTGAACCGGAACGGAACGGGGCAAACGGGTTCGCCCGCGGACTCCAGCGCTCCGGTCGCGGCGGAAAACAGTTCTGCTGTTGCGGCCACAACGGTTCTTGGCTCGTCCAGCCAGCAAAGCGCAGCCGTATCGCAAGCCCAGTCGGCGTTGCGCTCCGCCGAGAATGTTGTCGCCCGGCGCGAGGCCGAGTTAAGCGATGCGCAAAGCGCGGTCTCCGCCGCCTCCGATCGTGCCGATCAGCGTCGCAGGGCTTTGTCCGAGGCGGAAGGGGCCGAGCGTGTTGCCCTTGCTGAAGACCTCCAGCGCGGCTCTCTGGTCAATATTTCCGTCTGAAAATCAGGACCGTTTCAGGTTCAGGATTTCCGCGGCGAGTGTCAGGGTGACCCGCTCGCCATTACCGTAATACGGGTTCGTCCGGAAGGTCAGCCAGCTTGGGAAAACCGTGAGCTGGCCATTCCTGGGCGCCACCAGCATGGGGCGGCCGACAGTGTCTATCGGCAGGCTTGCAAGACCGGCAGCGGCGCGCGGATCGTCGATCTCTATGGTGCCGTTCTCGGGCGCGTCGGCATTGGGCGTGTCGCCTGCCTCGATTGTATAGACCATCGTCAGATGGTGCCCCGGCGTCAGGTGGCTCTTCTCGTAGGCGCCATAGCGCAGCACCGTCGCCGAGCCTGAAAGCCGGACCTCGAACGTGCAATCCCCTCCCGCGATCAGCGGCACCACTGCCTGGACGGCACCGAGAGCCGTTTGCCGGATGGTGTCGATGCCCTTGTCAGGCCAGTCGAACAGATCGCCGCCGGACCGCCAGCCGCCGATCACGCCACCGGCATTCGGTTCCGCGGCAGCTTCCCGTGTCAGAACGGCGGCTTTCAGGGCGTCATTGAGCGGCGCACAGCCGTCGATGGCGAACATGAACAACCGGGTCGGGAAGATTTCGAGAATATCCGTGCGGGAATCGAATTTCAGTTCCATCGGCCAGCCCCCTGCAAGCGCTTGTATATCCGGTCACTTCCATAGCATGCCGGGGGCGCGGCCGGTCAAACGCCGGTTTGTCGCAGTTTTGTGAAGGCAAGGAAGAGGGTCGCGAGCGGTTGGCCCGCTTCCTCCCGCATGGCGCCGCGCTCAACCTTCAGGACGCGGAGACCCGCATCGAGCGCCGCCTCTTCCAGCCCGGTCAGGCTATGGGTGTAGGCGCCATCCGGGCCAAGGCCGGGAGCCGTGCCCGCGGGCGGCTCAAGAGCCGTCAGCAGGAGGGTGCCGCCCTCTTCAAGGCGAGCACTGACCACGGAAAGAAAACCGGGCAAATCCGGGATATAGGATGTCACATCCGCGGCAATGGCGAGCTCATAGAGAGCGGGGTCGTTCCGCAGAAACGCAACGGCCTCGAGCGTGACAAGGCGGTCATAGATCGCTTTCGCGTCTGCCCGCCGGATCATTTCGCCGGAAATGTCGATGCCGGTGAGATGCCTGCAATGGGGGCGGAAAACAGCACCGGTGAGTCCGGTACCGCAACCGATATCAATGGCTGTCCGGACGGGTGATCCTGAAGAGGCGACGCCAGATGCGTGTGCCAGCTTCAGCAGGGTTTCCGGCGCGGTATATTTGAGACGTCCGGTCAAATGCGTATCGAAACTCTCCGCGTAGCCATCGAACACCATGCGGACATGGGCCGGCGGGAACGCTGCCTCGGCGGGCCCCGCTCCCAAACGCGCAAGGGCCCGCCCGGCCCCGAGAGGATCCTCGGGTGCCAGCACAAGGGACGTGCGATAGAGCCGGGCGGCCATCGCTTGCGGCGGCCCCTGTTCGAGCGAGCTTGCGAGAAGAAAGGTGGCCTCGATATTCGCCGGGTCGGAGAGCCTTAACCTGGTCAGCAAACGCTGTGCGTCAATGTACCGTTCCTGCCCGAAGGCATGCAGCGCGCTCATGATCGTGGCCGGGCCGTGCAGCGGATCAAGCACCAGCAGCCGCAAGGCTGCCTTCATGCCGGAAGGGTCTGCCGCGCCCAGATCGTTCAGATTGCCTGCGTCCTGCGGCTCCAGAAGAACGGCCCGCAAACGCGCCCGGGCAGGATCAAGACCGGCGGCTTCCTGGACAATCCCCAACGCCGTCCAGTGCGTGGCGGATAAGGGCTCTTCCCGGCAGCGCTCGGCAAGCGCGTGCAGAGCGGTTTCGGATGTCTTTCTGGCAATGTCCGGTGTTCGTGGGGGTGCTGGAATGTCTGCATTTTGCTGCGCCATGGCGGAAGGATAGTCGGGGGCGATCCCGTACGAAATCCCCAGGATTGGGATGGGATTGCGCAAGGGTGAATGCAATTAAAAGTTGCTGAATATAATATTATTCAAATACAATGATCCGTCTTCAAAACCGGGAGGTTGGGATGAAACGGAAAGTATTGATTCTGCTGGCGTGTGTTTTTGGAGCGTCGGCAAGCAGCAGTGCAATGGCGGCATGCGGATGCACGGGCATGACGGTTACCCGAAGCCAGATTATCTCGGCCTGCTCCACGCGCAATCTGGGAAACTTTGACGGCCAGTGCCTGGTGCTTGCACCCGGAGCGGGCGACAATGATTGCGGTGGAGGCGCGTACAAATACACCTGCCCGACCGGGGTAAACAGCCAGGATCTGGAGGCTGCGGAGCCGACGCAATCGACAGGTTTCTTTGTGCAGACGGCTTATGCGGGCGGGAGTAATGGTGCCGAATGCACGGCAGGCCAGATCCTGCAAATGACCATTACCAGCGGCGGCAACAACGAGCCGAATCCGAATATCAACCCGACATCCCTGAATGGAAACCAGACCATCGGTGGCCGTAATCTCAGGATCGACAATAACGGCGCGCATGCTTTCCCGAGGATCGGGGATATGGAGCAGCAGCGTCCAAAATTCGGCGGTGACAATTACATGGCCGCGAATGTGGATGTCCTGAGCGGATCATCCAATGCCGGATCATGGTGGTGGGATAATACGGACCAGACCAAGGATGAAGCAGCCGAGGCCGCGACCTGGGCCTATGAATTCGTGGCTTTCGTGCAGGGGAGCGGGGGCGGCCAGCCGAGTTGCGCCTGTACCTTCACCATCGATGTGGGTTGGGACTCCAACCAGCATCCCGGCACTGCCTACGCCTACAATGCCGGTAACAGCGTGAATTGCGGAGGGCTGCAATAAGCGGCCGAATGCCTTGGCGGCGGGCTTACTGCCCGCCGTTTTTCTCGAAATATTCCAGCGCCTTTTCGGCCATGTAGAGATCGAAGGCGTCATGGATGTCGATGCCGGAGGCGACATCGTCGATTTCCAGGATATCGACCTTCATGCCGGTCCGCTTGCCGGCCCGGATCAGGTCGGCGCGGATGGCGGAGGCGAGGCCGGTATCTTCGCGGAACAGCGGCTTGCGGGTCTGGCGCGGGCCGTAGATTGCCATCCAGTCGAACACCCGCTGCCATTCCCCGTCCTCGTTCCGGGACCAGAAATTCTTGTGCGTCTTGTTGGCGACAAAGACCGTTTCCAGACTGTCGTCCGCCTTCAGCCGGTTCACGCACGCGGCGATCCATTCCGGCTTGCGGAAGATATCCGTCGGCTGCAGGAAGACGACGATGCCGAACGGCCCGTCGATCTCTTCCGCCCGCTCCAGCGCGTCCTTCAGCACCGGCTCGGTCGGTGTCAGATCCTCGGCCAGCGAGCCTTCGCGCATGAAGGGGCACCAGGCTCCGGCGGCCAGGGCGGCATCCCGGATCGCTTCATTGTCGGTGGTGACCAGCACCCTGTCGCAGACGCCGGAAGCCAGCGCGTGCTCGACGGAATGGGCGATCAGCGGCTTGCCGGCGATTGGCTTGACGTTCTTGCCCGGCAGGCCCTTGGAGCCGCCGCGGGCGGGCAGGATGGCGAGAACGCGGTCGGACTTGGTCATGCGATTGAATTCCTGAGTTCGGTAAAGCGGTCCGCGACCATTTCGGCCATGGCGAGGCTCATGTCGTCGCGGATATCGACAAGGGCCCAGAACTGGTCGACCACCTCGAAGCCGACCGCGTCGCCGAGGCGCCGGCCTTCGCGGATCAGCTCCGGCCGGGTGGCGAGAGCGAGGCCGACGACTTCCTGGAAATAGGTCGAGCTGCGCCGGTCGCCGCCCGGATCGAGCGCCTGGATGGTGCGGTCCGGATCGAGCCGCCACAGGCTGGCGTCGAATTCGCGGACGCAGACCACACTGTCGAGATGCTCGCGCGCGGCAAGGTTCTCCGCCGTGCGCCGGATCAGGCCGCGTGGCCGGAACGGATGCGTCGGCTCCACGACGACGATCTGTTTCGCCGGGTGGGTGTCCAGCACGTCCACCAGCGCGTCTGAATAGCTCTCGGCTGTGCGGTCATGGATGGTGATCCGGTCCGCGAAGGGCGCTGCCTGGGCTTTCACCGCGTCATCGTCGGCGGTCAGCACCACATGGGCTTCCGGCAGGTCTTCCAGAACGGCCTCAATGGTGCGGACCAGGCTGGAGGCGCCGTGCAGGGGCTTTACCAGCTTTGGGGTCGAACTGGCGCCGGAATAGACGGGGATGATGGCAAGGATGTCACTCATGGCGCGCTCGTCCGGATGTAATCGATAACCTCGGCGACGCGCTTGGCGCGGCCCTCGTCGCGGCCCTGATGGATGCCGTGATGGTGATAGACCCGGAGGCCCGGCTCATAGAGGATTTCATGGCCGAGCGCGATCATGCGCTTGCCCCATTCCCGGTCCTCGACGCCCCGGATTTCCTCATCGAACGGATGCTCGTCCCAGATCGATTTGCGGATGCCCGAATTGGCGTTGTGGAAAAAGTAATCCCGGCGCTGGCGTACCCGCTCGTCCCGGAAGGTGGTCCAGAGATCGCGCCGGTCGATGGCGCTGGTATCGGGCAGCGGCTCCTGCCGGCCATAGATGCCGCAGAGCTTCGGATCGCCGTTCGGCCCCAGGTGGGCCAGCAGGTAATCCGCCCAAAGCTCGTCCACCGGCACGCAGTGCGAGGAGATCAGCGCCACGGTGTCGTATTTCGCGGCGGCGATGCCGATATTCAGCGCCCGTCCGTAAGAGAATTCCGCGCGGCTGATATACTGGATATTGACGCCATAGGCTTCGGCGATCGGCAGTGTGTCGTCGGTGGAATCATTATCCACCAGGATAACGTCGATATCCTTCACCCGCTGATGCTTCAGCGCGGTCAGGCAGCGGCCGATCCAGGCGGCTTCGTTCTTGGCCCGCAGGACGACACTGATCATGACTGCCTCCAGTCGTCTTCATCCACCACCCCGAAATCAAGCGCGGCGCCCTCCGTCAGGGCATAAAGCGCCTTCTTGCCGAGCACGGTCGGTTTCAGCGCGGCGGCAATGCCCGGCCCGCCCTTTTCTTCCGAGATGTCCGCCTCTTCCAGCAGCTTGCCGAGCGGGATCGGCCGGGCGGCTTTCAGGGTCGGCCGGGACAGCCGGTGCAGCTCTATCCGGGCGACCAGGGTCGGCGCGAACAGGATCGGCCCCTTGAGGCCGCCGCGCGTCTGCATCGCCCGCAGCCGTTCCAGCGCATCGAGATCATGCACCAGGAAGGCCGCCCGCGTGCCGCCCTTCAGCAGCGGCGCGGACGCCAGATGATCCGCCGGGATGACGATATCGAATTCCTCGGCGACAACCTCCAGCGGCTCGTGCCGGATCGCATCGAAGCTGAGCGGCCACGCCGCCGCCTCGATGGTGTCCGCATGGTCGCCAAGCAGGATCAGGCCGGTCATGTGCGTATCGGCCATGGGGTCAGGCTCCGCATCGGGAACAGCATTCACACTCATTGTCGCGCCTACCCCGCATTCCGCATGGCATCGCGTACCGCATCAAGGGAAAGGGCACCGGGATTGGCCTTCTGGAAGGCGATCACGGCCTGATCGAGATTCATGCCGAGCCCGTTCTGTGTCTTCAGCCCGCGCGCCGCCGCCAGTTTCATCAGCGGAGTTTCCGCCGGCTGATAG
The DNA here is from genome assembly GCF_963974195.1 of uncultured Nisaea sp. Lineage (NCBI taxonomy): Bacteria > Pseudomonadati > Pseudomonadota > Alphaproteobacteria > Rhodospirillales > Thalassobaculaceae > Nisaea > uncultured Nisaea sp. Next base: position 61,072 of record NZ_CAXBDC010000010.1, on the reverse strand, counting down.
ATGATGTCATAGACCAGCGCATCCGACGGCAGGGCAGAAATCAGCGCGTCGGCATCCGCCCCAAGCGGCGTGCCCGCGTCCCCGTCCTGATATCCGGCCGACGTGCAGTTCACCAGCACGCCGCAGTCGGAGAGCAGTTCCGCCGTCAGCGGCAGAGCCGCCGCCGAGACATGTCCGCCGAGTTTCGCTGCCGCTTCTTTGGCCTTCGCCTGGGTCCGGTTGGCGACCAGCAGCTCTTTCACCGCCCCCGCCAGATAGGCGGCGACCGCGATCCCGGCCCCGCCAAGCCCGATCAGCACCGCCTTGCGGGAGGCGAGATCCGGCAGCGCGTCCGCGATCTGCGACAGCGCCCCGGCCCCGTCCGTATTGGCGCCGACCAACTCGTCCCCGTCCCGGTAAATCGCATTCACCGCACCGATCCGCTCCGCCTCCGGCTCCAGCCGGTCCAGCAGCTTCGCGATCTCCTGCTTGTGCGGCACCGCGACCGCACCGCCGATATAGCGTTTGTCTGCTTTGAGAGCCGCAACCAGCCCCGCCAGATTCTCCGGAGTCACATCCATCGGCACCATCGCGGCATCGATGCTGGCAGCCGTGAAGGCGGCGTTCCAGAGCTGCGGCGACCGCGCGCCCTTGGACGGCGTCAGCCCGAGAATGGCTGCGAATTTGGCAGTGGAGATCGTCGGGTCGTTGTCGAGAAAGTCCTGCACGTGGAACCGGTCCCGGTAAGCGTTCGGAAAATGGCGGAATGCCGCCGGAAAAAGCTGGGTGATGGTTTAGCGCAGATGGGGGCGGGGTGGGAAGGGACATTGCATGTGGAAAAATTGATGTCTGGAGGCGAAATGTGACTGTAGAATGGCAAATACTAACCCAATTTTATCGTTGAGCTTTGGCAAGGCCGCTCAGTTTATGTGAGGACTCATTATGAAGTGGAAAAGCCTGGAAGAGAAAGTTCGAAAAATTTCTGAGATCCACTTTGGTGTAGATGGTGTATCCGAAGATATAAACGGTATCAAATTTGATTGTGTTATAAAAAGAAACCCCAAATTGTGGTCAATTATAGAGGTTACAAAGCGAAAAGATTTAGAAAAAGTGAGGACGGATATTAATAGAATTTCTCTAGCGAGAAGGTATTTATTTGAGAAAATGAATATTATGACGGAGTGTTTTTTTGTTGTTGAGCGCGTGACTGATTCAATGAAGAAAACGGGTGATGGTCATGGTGTGGAAGTCATGTCTATCGACGAGTATGAGAAATCTATTTTTAATTTTGAAATTTATTCACATATCCGAAGCCGAAAGCAATTCGGGAGTTCGGTAAATCCGCTGACAGGTCAGCCGGATCAAACTAATTTTATACCTGTTACTTATGAGGAAAAAGAAACGAAACGCGAGAAAAAATTACAAGATATAATAGACGATTTGCTTTCTGGTTCTGGAGTGATTCTTCTTGGAGAATATGGATCTGGAAAAAGTCGCTGCTCAAGGGAGATTTTTCAAGAAATTACAAAAAATAAAGATGCTTATGTAGTCTCGGTAGATCTAAAATCCGTCTGGGGATTGCGATCAGCAGAAGAGATACTTCGCAGACATTTGAATGATCTGGGATTGTCATCCGAAGTTGATTTTTTGATTCGCGCGATGCACAAGAAGAGAATATTGTTTCTTCTTGATGGTTTCGATGAAGTTGGAACTCAAGCTTGGAGTGACGATCCCGCTACACTGAAGAAGATCCGTAGAGATGCCCTTCGCGGAGTGAGAGATCTTATCGAAAATCATTCAGAAGGTGTGCTTATTACCGGTCGAGATCATTATTTTAATGATCAAAAAGAAATGCTTGAATGTTTAGGGTTGGATGGCCGCGGGCCGAAGATTTATTCCAGTAAAAAAGAATTTAGTGATGAGGAGATGGAGTCGTTTCTATCGGAAATCACGCAATCCATGCTTGTTATTCCGGATTGGCTGCCGCGACGACCTCTTATGTGCCAAGTGATTGCTTCCTTTCCTGAAGAAAAGATGAGCAGCATTTTAGAGGATGAAAATGGAGATATTGAATTTTGGTATAAATTTGTCGATGTTTTGTGCTCTAGGGAAAATCGCATAGGTGATATTTTAGATAAAGAGGTTATTCGAGATATTTTAAAGCGACTTGCGCGGATAACTCGATCGAAATTTTCTGATGTTGGTCCTATTAGTTACTCGGAAATTCAATCTGCTTTTGAATATGTTGTTGGAAAGCACCCTGTGGAAGATGCTGGAGTTTTATTGCAAAGGCTTCCTGGTCTGGGGAGAACAAGTTCCGAATCGGATGATCGCCAATTTGTGGATGTGTATATCCTAGATGGGCTTAGGGCAATGGATATTTCAGAATCTTTAGAAACGTTTTCAAAAGATATATTCGCAGAGACATGGAGGAATCCATTAGACAGATTAGGCCAGCGTGTTCTTGGTAGATTCATTTCCAAAAATTATTATCAAGATATAGCGCAAAAATATATGATAGAAATGATAAGGCATAAGAATTCAATTGCGGCCTCTGATATTTTGTCAGGTATGATTAGCGGTGATGATGATCAAGTAAATTTAAAAGGAATGAAGGTGGAGAATGGAGAGTTTACTTGGTTAGATCTAAGTATGTTGGAACCATCAGGATTTACTGTTGACTCTTCTGTGATTTTTAACCTGATCTTGCCGCAAAATAAAATTAACGATGTATACATTTTAAATTCTCAGATTGAAAAAATATACGGAGTTTCTGCAGAAAGTGGGCTTCCTAATTGGATTCAAGAATGTCTTATCGACAGTTACGAAAAAGTAGATACCGTCTCCGCAATTAAGAATATTAAACTTTCTCCACAACATAGAATTCTTGTAACTATTTTAAAGAAAACATTTTTCCAACCAGGTAGAGGTCGACAAGAAGCCGCTTTGCTTAGAGGTTTAGGGCAAGTAGACACAGGAGGGTACACAGGAAATATACTCAAAATTCTAATATCGGAAGGTGTGTTGGAGAGCGCTCGTGGAGATCATGGGCGTCTTTATATTCCTGTAATAAAACATAAATCACGAATCTCCTCGATGCTGGCTCAATTGAATCAGAGCAGCGATGTGTTATGGGAGAAGGTCGCAAACCTGTAGTGATACAAGAGATGAAGGAAAAAATTTGTTGAGCTTGGTGTAAACAAATTGTCCCTTCTTGCGAACAGTGCGCTCCTCCAAATACGTTATGACCACTCCATCTCTCATAAAGCGCGGTAGTTCCGCCGCACATTGAGTTTTGGAGAAATCCCATGTCGATCACGTGCCGTGAAATCCGAGTCCCATGCCCAGTCGACGATGGACAGTTTCGGTTTCCGCAATGACGATCCGGCGAAACAAGCGTCCCGATTTCTGTTGAAGCAAAGCTCAGGTTTGCCTAGGCTTAACCGCTTTCTCGCCTCGAATCGGCGCCATCCGGCGCCGATTTATGTTTTCTAGGCTGTTCGCCAGGAGCCATGACATGCTGAAAGCATCCCCTGAAGAGTCCGGTTTTGTCGGCCCCGGTCTCCGCGCCTTGTCGCGGGAGCTGATGGACAAACTGCGCGAGATGTCTTTCGACGGTGTCGGCATCAGCCGGGAGACCTATGGGGCCAAGGAAACCGAGGCACTGGAGCTGATCGAGGCGACCGCGCGCAGGTATGGGCTGGAAACCGCCTGGGATCGGGCGCGGAACCTCCGGATATGGTTGCCGGGCGAGGATGCGTCATTGCCGGTCGTTGCCACCGGCTCGCATATGGACAGCGTGCCGCAAGGCGGAAACTATGACGGGGCGGCAGGCGTGATTGCCGGCCTCATGGCCCTGATCGCGGCGAAAGAACAGGGCCGGTTCAGCCGGACGCTTGAGCTCTACGCCCTCAGGGGAGAGGAGAGCGCATGGTTCGGCGGTCCCTGCTATTTCGGCTCGCGGGCCATATTCGGCCTTCTGGAGGAGGCGGATCTGGTGAGCAGGCACCGGGACGGGAAGGTCACCCTGGCGCAGCAGATGGCGGCCTGCGGGGTGGATATGGATCTTGTCGAGCGGCAGGAATCGATCCGGCGTCCCGAAGAGTTTCATGCCTGGATCGAGCTGCATATCGAGCAGGGGCCGGTTCTGGTCGCCAAGGAGAGCCCGGTCGGCATCGTCACCGGCATTCGCGGGAATATCCGTCATCGCCGGGTGATCTGCCGGGGGCAGCCGGCCCATTCCGGTGCGGTGCCGCGCTGGCTGCGTCACGATGCCGTGCTCGCCATGTCCGAACTTCTGATGCGTCTGGACGAGCATTGGCGGATCCTCCTGGCCTGGGGCGAGGATCTTGTCTTCACGGCCGGTATCGTGGAGACGGACCCGCGCGAGCATGCGGTCTCCCGCGTGCCCGGTTATGTCAGCTTCGCGGTTGAATACCGGAGCCAGGATGCCAAAACGCTCGAGAATTTCAGCCGCATCCTGGAGACGGAATGCCAGAAGATCGGCGGCGAGCGCGGTGTGACCTTCGAGCTCGGGGACGCGGTCTCCTCGCAGCCCGCCCGCATGTCGCAGCCACTGGTCGCCCTTGCCGAGGAACAGGCCAAAGCCGCCGGGATCGACTATGAGATCATGCCGTCCGGGGCCGGGCACGACACGGCCGTCTTCGCAAATAGCGGGGTGCCGTCGACGATGATCTTCGTCCGCAACGAGCATGGCAGCCACAATCCGGACGAGCATATGGAGATGGACGATTTCTATGCGGGGGCTGAAGTGCTCGCGCGGGTCATGATTGCCGCCGCGGATGCGGAAGAGGATAGCTTCAAATGAGTATTTCGCCTGAACAGACGCCCGCCCGCGAGGCGGCGAAGATCATCCTAGATGGCGGCGCGGTTCATGTCCGTACCGGCGGCGAGCCCTATTTCTTCTCCTCCGGCTGGGCGAGCCCGCTTTTCATCGACCTGAAACGGCTGATCTCGGTGCCGAAGGCGAGAGACAGGCTGATCGATCTGATGCTGGGCCACATCCGCTCGATCTATGGTGACGACGGGTTCGACCAGATTGCCGGGTGCGAGCTTGCCGGCGTGCCCTTCGCGACCATTGCCGCCCACAGACTGGGCCTGCCGCTGGTAATCGCGCTGAAACAGGCGCGCGGCTTTGACCGCCTGTCCCAGTGCGAAGGCACGTTCGAGCCCGGAACGCGGACGCTGCTCCTGGATGACCTGACGACGGACGGGAAAACAAAGGCGAATTTCAAGGACGCGCTGGAGCGTGCCCAGGCGGATGTCGTCGGCATCTTCGTGCTGTTCAATTATGGCATTTTCCCGGCCGCCCCGGAGGTGGGATCGCTGACCTGTCTGACCGATCTCATCGCGGTTGCCGAGGCGGAAGAAAGTCTCGGGGAGGGCGCACTTGCCCAAATCAAGGCCTTTGCCGGGGACGCCGCGCACTGGTCCCGGTTTCATGGCGGTATCGGACGGACTTGAACCAGGGGCCCGTCTTTCGGCGGTATGGCGATGAAGGGGAACAGAGTGTCCGCGCCTGCGAACAATCCCCCTCTCCCAATCTGGTATCATCATCCCATCTCTCATTAAGCACGGCAGTTCCGCCGAGCCCTGAGTTTTGGAGAAATCCCATGTCGATCCGTGCCGTGAAATCCGAGTCCCGTGCCCAGCCGACCATGGAAGGCGCGGGAGTGCATCTGCATCGGGTGTTCGGGTTCGGGGATACGTCCGAGACCGATCCGTTCCTGATGATGGACGATTTCCGCAACGACGATCCGGCGAAATACGCCGCCGGTTTCCCCTGGCATCCGCATCGCGGCATCGAGACCATCACCTATGTGCTGGCGGGCGAGGTCGAGCACGGCGATTCCCTCGGTAATCACGGGGTGCTCGGCGCAGGCTCGGTGCAGTGGATGACGGCGGGGTCGGGGATCATGCATCAGGAAATGCCGCGCGGGAACACGGTCGGCCAGATGCACGGCTTCCAGCTCTGGGCCAACCTGCCCTCGGCGCACAAGATGACCACGCCGCGCTATCAGGATATTTCCGGTGGAGACATCCCGGAAATCACGGACGATGACGGCACGAAGGTGAAGATCATCACCGGCAATTTCTGGGGCAAGCGCGGCCCGGTCGACGGCATCGCCGCCGATCCGCTCTATCTCGATATCTCGGTGCCGCCGAACACGACCAAACGGCTGCCGGTGGATACCCATTCCAACGCCTTCGCCTATATCTTCGCCGGCGCCGGACGGTTCCGGGACGCGTCCAATCCGGTGGGCGTGCTGGTGGAGAAGGAGTTCGCCGGCGAGGAGATGACGGTCCGCGACATGTCCGGCAACCGCACGCTGGTCAAGTTCGACAGCGGAGACGAGATCAGTGTCACGGCAGGGCCGGAAGGCATCCGCTTCCTGCTGGTCGCCGGCAAGCCGATCAGGGAGCCGGTCGCCTGGCACGGCCCGATCGTGATGAACACGAAGGAAGAGCTTCGGCAGGCCATCCACGACTTGAACAGCGGCACTTTCATCCGCGAGGGCGCGACGGGGATTTGATCTCCCTGGCCTTGCTCCATTGTTCGTCATCCCGACGCAGGTCGGGATCCACCGGTCGTAGAGTGGTGACCGTCATTGTGGATCCCGATTTTCATCGGGATGACGGAGAGGGGCTGGCCGTTACTCCTTATGTTTCGCCTGCTGGTCAAAGAAGGACGCGGTGGAGGGCAATTGCGGCAGGCTGATTTCGTAGGGGATCGACCGCACCCGGCCTGTGCGGATGCCGCGCACCACGGTGCCTTCGAACTTGTTCGGCATCGGGCTTGGCGAAACAGGCACCGCGTCCTCGGCTGAATAGACCGAGATAAACAGCGTGCGCGGGTTTGCCGAGCGGTTCGGAGCGGAGCCGTGCAGCAGGCGGGTGTGCATCAGGCAGACCGAGCCTGCGGGGCCAATACTGCGGACGGCCTTTCTCTGGCAGTCCGCGGCGATATCATCGTCGATGGCGCCGGTGAAAACACCGTCATGCCAGAGGCCGTGGATCTCGCCCTTGTGCGAGCCGGGCAGGACTTCCAGCGGGCCGTTCTCGCCCGTCACCTCGTCCACCATCAGCAGCGCGGTGATCACGTCGTCGTTGGTGTGCGGGGTGAAGGGGAAATCCTGGTGCCATTTCACCTGGGTGGCGCCGCCGGGCAGCTTGGAATTGATCTTGGAGTGATGGAATTTCAGGTTCGGGCCGATCAGGTCGGCGACGCAGTCGGTCATGTGACTGGAGGCCATGGCTTCGTAATAGGCCTCCGACACCTCGACTGGCGCATTGACCCGGCGCAAGCCCGGCTTTTCCGCCGTGTGGCCCGGCTCAACATCGAAGCGCGGCTTGTTGTTGATGGTCTCGCCATAGGGCGCTGCATGACCCCGGCTTTCCTCGACCCAGCCGCTGAAGGTATCGCGCAGCCGACCCAGAAGGTCCGGCGATACCGCGTTTTCGATGGTGAGGTATCCGTCGCGCCAGAAGGCATCCTTTTGCGCGTCGCTGAGACCGGCCATCGCATCATCTCCCGTGCTTGCGTGTGAACCGTCTTCAGGCTACGGACTGAGCCCATGATGGTGCAAGCATTCCTCGACAGAATTTCTGACAAGAGCGCGCGCATTGGCGTGATCGGGCTCGGCTATGTCGGCCTGCCCCTGGCACTCGCCTGCTTGCGCGCCGGGTTCAGGGTGACCGGCTACGATATCGACGCCGCGAAGATCGAGGCGCTGACGGCGGAGCGCTCCTATCTGCCGCACATTCCGGTGGACGGGCTTGGCGCACAGATCGCGGCGGGGGATTTCCTGCCGACGGACCGGATCGCGGATCTCGGCACAGCGGACGCGGTGCTGATCTGCGTGCCAACACCGCTGACACCGGAGCGCGACCCGGATCTGCGCTATGTCCGCGACACGGCCGCCGCGCTGGCTCCGGTACTGAATCCGGGCGCGCTGGTGGTGCTGGAATCGACGACCTATCCCGGCACCACAGACGAGGTGCTGCGGCCGATCCTGGAAGAGACAGGCCGCACGGTCGGCACGGACCTGTTCCTTGCCTTCGCGCCGGAACGGGAAGATCCCGGCAATGCGCATTATTCCATCGGTCGGATTCCGAAGGTGGTCGGCGGTGTTGACGAGGCGTCCGGAAAGCTCGCCGTCGCGCTCTACAACGCGGTACTGGAAAAGGTCGTGCCGGTCTCTTCGGCGGCGACGGCGGAGGCCGTGAAGATCACCGAGAACGTGTTCCGGGCGGTGAATATCGCCCTGGTGAACGAGTTGAAGGTGATCTACGGCGCCATGGATATCGATGTCTGGGAAGTCATCGAGGCGGCCTCGACCAAGCCGTTCGGCTACATGCCCTTCTATCCCGGCCCGGGCCTCGGCGGGCACTGCATCCCGATCGACCCGTTCTATCTCGCCTGGAAGGCCCGCAGCGTCGGCCAGTCGACCCGTTTCATCGAGCTTGCGGGCGAGATCAACCGGGCCATGCCGGATTATGTCATCGACAGGCTGCGCGAGGCCGTCGACCGGCAATCCGGCAAGGGCCTGAACGGCGCGGACATCCTGCTGATCGGCATGGCCTACAAGAAGAACGTGGCCGACCAGCGCGAAAGCCCGGCTCTGACCATTCTGGAAAAGCTCCGGGCGGCGGGGGCGAAGGCCGGGTTCCACGATCCCTGGATTCCGGAAATCCTGCCCTCCCGTGAGTTTGGCGCTCTGGCCGGATGCAAGAGCGAGACGTTGACGGCGGAGCGGCTGGCTGCGGCGGACGCCGTGCTGATCGTCACGGATCATGACGATGTGGAGTATGGCCTTATCGCGGAGCATGCCCGGCTGGTCGTCGATACTCGAAACGCCATGCGGGCACGCGGTCTCGAAGGCACGCATATCGTTGCCGCCTGACCGCGCCGGGCGTGTCGAAGCCTAGACCGGCGCGCTCATGGTCAGGCCGCCATCGACGACGATTTCCGTCGCGGTGACATATTTTGCCTCATCGCTGGCAAGATAGAGCGCGGCATAGGCGACATCCCAGGCATCCCCCATATGGCCCATCGGGACCTGCGCATGACGCCGGGCAATCAGAGCTTCTGCGTCTCCGTCGCCACGTTGTCCCGTGAGGCGGGCTTCCACGAGGGGCGTATGCATCAGCCCCGGCACGACCGTGTTGCAGCGAATGCCTTCCTTGGCATAGCTGACGCCCATGGCGCGGGAGAGCTGCACAACGCCGGCCTTGGTGGCGGCATAGGCATGGATCGGCGCGCCGATATGCCGGTAGCCCGCGACGGAGGCGATATTGACAATGGCGCCGCCGCCGGTCTCCCGCATCAGGGGGATGGCAAAATGGCAGCCGAGATAAACGGTTTTCAGATTGTGATCGACCTGCCGGTCCCAGGTTGCCTCGTCCATTTCCGCGACGCCGCCGGGAGCCGAGCCGCCGACATTGTTATGCAGAACATCAAGGCGTCCGAAACGGGCGGCGCAGTCGCCGAGCAGGCGTTCCACGGTTGCTCCGTCGGTGAGGTCTCCGGCTTCGGCATGGACCTGCGCGCCTTCTTCCTCAACCAGCCGGGAAGTTTCCGCCAGCGCATCTCCATCGCGGTCGATCAGATAAAGTGTTGCCCCCTCGCGGGCATAGAGTACAGCCGCTGCCTTGCCGTTACCCCATCCGGGGCCAACGGATCCAGCACCCGCAACCACGATGACCTTGCCTTCCACCCGTCCGGGCATGTCGTTTCTCCCTGCATTGTTTTGACTGACACTATACCGGTTTCGAGCCTTCTGGCCGGAAGCTGTTTCGCGGTTCGTGAAAAGAAGGGAGTGGGCGAAGGGCTGGCGGCGGCGGCCGACCCGACGGAGACCGGTCACGATACTGTCGGAAGGTCTGTCTTCACTGAGGATAGTTTTCCCGGTCATCCGGCTTTAATGCATAGGCGCAATATTTCTGTGCTATGCAATATTTTTACGAGAAAAAGTAAATTCTTACTCTATCAAAATACACGCAATGATGGCAGTCTGTGCCGGTCATTCAAACGGGGAGAACGTCGTGGGACAGAAGACCGGAAACAGGAAGCCGCAAAGTAACACAGTTCGCCGCCGGGATTTTCTGGCGGGGGCCGCCGCCGGGGCGTTTGGTGGAAGTCTGATCTGGCAGCCGAAAGCCGCTGTCGCCGCGGGCAATGCGAAACCCGCGCCCGAGGGGGCCGAGATTGCCAGGGTGCGGATCTATCCCGCCATCGGGATTTGCCGGGTTGGCGGCAGCGACGAATGGTTCCTTGCGCCGGAAATTCCCGGTCTGCCGCCGAAACCGGAAGGCGGCTTCAAGGATGGTGACCGCAAGATCAAGAAGCAGGTCCAGCGGTTCCGCGTCTATGCTTTCGATGCGCAGGATCGTGTCATCGGCGAGGTGACGGGCAGGGGGGCGAAAATCTCCTGGTCGGCCCATCTGGTGAATGCGAAGGCGGCCTGGTACGGCTTCAACAACCCGCTCGACAATGGCGATCTCGCGCCCGGCCTGCCAGGGCAGAAGCGAAACCAGTATTTCACCGACAACGCGGAACGCGAGCGGATGCTGGTGATCGATGGCGGGAAGAAGGATATCTCCGGCCCCAACGTGAACCCGGACGGCACCGATCCCCGCTATGCCTTCGATGGTGTGTTCTGGGGGGAAGAGCCTGTCGGCCTTGGAGCTGTCCGGACCGATGAGGCGGGCAGGCTTCTGGTTGTGCCGCCGTCGGGTATCTCGAATTCGCCGACCAATGCGGCGATCACAAGTTTCGCCGATAATGATGGCTGGCATGACGATTGGTGCGACGGGCCGGTGACGGCAACGGTTCAACTGGCCAACGGCGTGACTCTCGAGGCCGATCCGGCCTGGGTCGCGTGTGTGGGGCCGAATTTCGCACCCGACATCCCGCCGATCGCGACCATGTATGACGTGGTCAGCAACCTGAATGTGGAAGAGGGCTGGGTGGAGCCGCCGGAGGCGCCGATTTCCTTCCGGAAATACATCTACCCGACCTTCCGGCGCGTGGCCCTGATGTCCTGGCTGACCGACGCGGCGAACCTGCGGCAGGGCTGGCTGGATACCGGTGATTTCTCCGACCCGGCCTTCATCGCAAGGCTGGCGGACCCGGGCGAGGGCAACAAGGCGTTCCGGCTCTCGGTCTTCGAGAAGTTCCGCAACCCCTACAACACCAAGCCGGATGCCTTCAAGGAAGAGCGCCTGAAGATTCCCTACATGATGGGGGACGGGGTGAATTACTCCGGTAGCCCGCTGCAATGGTTCCAGTTCCCGAAGCAGCAATACGAGCATCTGCGGATGTGGGCGGAGGGACAGTTCTTCAATGATTGGCAGGACACCGAGGCAGATGCGGTCGAGGCGCTGGAAGACCTGCCGCTTGAGCAGCAGCCCCATGCGCTGACGGAAGCCGCTCTGGAGCCCTGTTCCGGCGGGGCGTTTCATCCGGGTGTGGAGTTGACCTACTATCTGCGTCTGGCGCCGATGTATCAGCGGAACACGGATGAGAATGCGGAGCCGTTCCGGCTGGCCCATGGTGACCGGCCGAGCCTGATCCAGGATCTCGGCTTCCTGCTGACGCCGGAGATTGCGTTCGACGGCTACGGCGATACGCCGCCGCCGATCGGCCCGCAAATGCCGGGGGATCTGACCCGGTGGATGGGGCTGCCCTGGCAGTGCGATGCTTTCTCCTGTCAGCAGGTTCTGATGCAGGAGAATTATCCGACCGCGGTCTGGTGGCCGGCCTTGCTGCCGATCGATGTGCTGCCCGAGGCCTATTACAAGGAGCTGATGGACGAGACGCTTTCGACCAGCGAGCGCCGGAAGTTCTTCGATAACCGGGTGGCCTGGTCCCGCGCGGTGGCCGGGATCGGCTATCACGCCAACGGCAGCTATTGGGACGGGATCACCAACATGATCACCCTTTGGGAGCGGATGGGCTTCGTCGTGAAGCTCCCCGGCCCGAAAGATGACAAGGCACCGGCCGGAGTGCCGAAAGAGGTTTATGTCGAGGTCGGGCGCGCTGACACGATGGAGTTCCGCTTCGACTGGAAACCGAAGGACGGCATGTTGCCTAAATGACGGCAGCGGCTTTTTCGACAGCAGATATCGCGGTGGTTGGTGGCGGGATCGCGGCAACCGCCGCAATCCTTCGGCTTATCAGGACGGGGTATTCCCCTCTCTGGATCGCTCCGGCGCAGAAAGCAGGGGATCTGCCGGGGGAACATCTGTCCCCGGCGGCCCGGCCGATGCTGGAGGAAATTGGCGCGGCCGGACTGCTCCGCGCCGCCTGTCATCGTCCGGAGCATTCCGTCTTTTCCGCCTGGGGCAGCGACCAGCTGGCGGAACGCAGCGGGATCGTTCATCTCGAAGGGCCCGGCACGGTTCTGGAACGGGCCGCTTTCGAGCGGGAGTTGAGAGCCCTTGCCGTTGCCTCGGGCGCGGCACCCGTCGAGGCCCGCCTGATCGGGCTTGAGCGAAATGGCGATGGCTGGGTTCTGGAGGTCGAGGACGGGGACAGGCTGGGGCGCTGCGGTGCCCGGTTCATCCTGGACGGCTCGGGCCGGGCCGCCGTGGTGGCCGGGATACATGCGCCGGATCATGCCGCCCGGTTCCGGGCGGATCAGCTTGTCGCGCTATGTGCCTTTCTTTCCCAGGAGGAGAATGCCGGGGTGGAGCCGACCCGGGCGACCCTGCTTGAGACCGTGCCGGAAGGCTGGTGGTACGCAACCCTCCTGGCGGATGACCGGCTGGTTCTGAATTTTTACACGGACCCTGATTTACTGCCCCGGGATGTGACGCGGGAGGCGGATGTTTTCCGGGCGATGCTGGAACGCACGACCTATGTCGGGCGATGGCTGCGTGACGCGGGGTTCAGCCTCAATGCGCCGCCGGATCTGGTGAGCGCCGGCACAACCTGGCTGGCCCCTGCTGCAGGAGAAGGCTGGGTCGCCATCGGAGATGCCGCGGCAGCCTTCGATCCGCTATCCTCCCACGGCATGACAACCGCGCTCTGGACCGGGATCAGGGGCGCGGATGCCGCCGTGGCCCGGCTTGGCGGCAACGCGGAACCGCTCGCCGCCTATGCCGAGAAAGTCGGCCGGGGCGTTCAGGAATTCTTGCAGAGCAGATCCACGATCTATGCCGAGGAGCGGCGGTTCGATGCATCTCCGTTCTGGGAGCGCCGCAAGAGAGCGGTGACGGATGCAATGGCGCCCGACTCCTGATCTTCTGCTCGGCATGACTTATCTGGCTTTCACCCGATCCCTTGCCTGATGTATCGTCCGGCGTCTGGCGCGGGCGGCATGGTTCCCGCGCGCACGATCTTATGGGGACAGGCATGACGGGTCCGGTTCTGGTGACCGGCGCTGATGGGTTCATCGGCTCGCATCTGGTTGAAACGCTGCTGGAACAGGGCCGGGAAGTGCGGGCGCTCGCGCTTTACAACTCCTTCGGCTCGACCGGCTGGCTTGAGACGATCCCGAAGGAGTTGCGCGGCGGCCTTCAGATTGAGCTCGGCGATATCCGCGACCGGAGCTGTGTCGTCGGCATGGCGAAAGGCGCGTCGGCCATCCTGCATCTGGCGGCGCTGATCGCGATTCCCTACTCCTACAGGGCGCCCGAAAGCTACATCGACACCAACGTTACCGGCACGTTGAACGTGCTGGAAGCGGCGCGTCTCTGGGAGACGGAGCGGGTCGTCTGCACCTCGACCAGCGAGATTTATGGCTCGGCCCAGTTCGTGCCGATCACCGAGGAGCATCCGGTCAATCCGCAGAGCCCCTATGCGGCCTCCAAAGCGGCGGCGGATCATCTGGCGCTCTCCTACGAAAAGAGTTTCGGCCTGCCGGTTTCGGTGCTGCGTCCCTTCAACACCTACGGGCCGCGCCAGTCCGCCCGTGCCGTGATCCCGACCATCATCACGCAGCTCGCGCGCGGGGCGGAGGAAATCCGTCTGGGTGCCACATCGCCGACCCGCGATTTCACTTTCGTCCGCGACACGGCGCAGGGCTTCGTCTCGGCGATGACGGCCGATGCGGCCATCGGCCGGGTGACCAATATCGGCAGCGGGTTCGAGATTTCCATCGGCGAGACGGCAGCGGCCATCGGCCGGGTGATGGGGCGTAATGTGGAGATCGTCTCGGACGAGCAGCGCATGCGCCCCGATGCCAGCGAGGTCGAGCGCTTGTTCGCCGGTGTCGCGGTGGCCGAGGGGAGCCTTGGCTGGGCGCCGGCGCATGGCGGCCGGGACGGCTTCGACAAGGGGCTTGAGAAAACCATTGAGTGGTTCACCGATCCGGCGAACCTCGCCCGTTATCCGGAAGGGTACCAGGTCTGATGAGTACCGTTCTGAAGAACAATGCGTTCGATCCCTCCTCCATTGTCGATGCCGTGCGCTCGGTGCTCCCGGAGAGCCGCCCGCTGCCCCTGCACGAGCCGGAATTCATCGGCCGCGAATGGGAGTATGTGAAGGACTGTATCGATAGTGGCTGGGTCTCCTCCGTCGGCTCCTATGTCGACCGGTTTGAGCAGCTCGTGGCGGAAGCGTCGGGAACCCGCTTCGGTATCGCCTGCGTCAACGGCACGGCCGCGCTGCACATCGCCCTGATCGCGGCAGGTGTTCAGCGAGACGATGAAGTGCTGGTTCAGGCTCTGACCTTTGTTGCGTCCTGCAACGCGGTTCATCATGCGGGCGCGGTGCCGCATTTCGTCGATAGCGAGCGGGAGACTCTGGGGCTCGACCCGGACGCGCTGGATGCCTATCTCGGTGAGATCGCCGAGGTCCGTGACGGTGTGTCCTACAACCGGAAGACCGGCCGGCGGATCAGTGCGGTCGTGCCGATGCATGTGTTCGGGCATCCGATACGGATGGACCGGCTGATCGAGGTCGCGGCCCGCTGGCATCTGGTTCTGGTTGAGGATGCGGCGGAAAGCCTTGGGTCGTCCCGGGACGGCCAATTGATGGGAAGCTGCGGCCAGCTCGCGGCGGTCAGCTTCAACGGCAACAAGACGATCACGACCGGCGGTGGCGGTGCGGTCGTGACCAACGACGAAGCGCTGGCAAAGCGGCTGAAGCATCTGACAACGACGGCGAAGCTTCCGCACCGCTGGGCCTTCGATCATGATGAAATTGGCTATAATTACCGGCTGCCGAACCTGAACGCGGCCCTTGGCTGCGCCCAGTTCGAGATGCTGCCGCAATTCCTTTCGGAAAAGCGGGCCCTGGCGGAGCGGTATCGTGCGGCGCTGGCCACTGTTCCGGACGTGCAATTCTTCAGCCAGCCGGAAGGCTGTGTCAGCAATTACTGGCTCAACGTGGTCATGGTGCCCGACCGGGCCGCGCGTGAAGCCCTGCTGGAGGCGTTGAACGGAGACGGCATTCAGGCTCGGCCCTGCTGGACGCCGATGCACGAGCTTTCTTTCAACAGCGATTGCCCAAGGGCATCGCTTGCGGTGACGGAAGAGCTGGTGGACCGGATCGTTAATCTGCCGAGCAGCCCGAAGCTCGGACGCCAGGGCTGACGGCATGCAGCGCCAGATCATTGCCGGTGTGACCGGCAGCCGTGCTGATTTCGGCATTCAGAAACCGGTTCTGGATGCCATTCTCGCGGAACCGGGTTTCGTGCTCGATCTCTATGTCACCGGTATGCATCTGTCGTCCCGGTTTGGAAACACTGTCGAGGAAGTCGAGGCCGTGGGCTTCGAGATCGCCGGCAGGATCGATTGCGAGACGACCGGCGGCTCTCATGAAGAGGTGGCGCTTTCGACCAGTGCGGGGATGGCCGGATTCACCAAAGCCTGGAGTCTGAAGCGGCCGGACCTCGTGCTGTTGCTGGGGGACCGTTTCGAAACCTTCGCTGCCGCGTCGGCCGCCTATCTGCTGAATATTCCCATTGCACATATCGCCGGTGGGGATGTCACGTCAGGCTCGCTTGATGATGGCTTGCGGCACGCGATCTCGAAATTCTCCAGCCTGCATTTCACGACCAACGAGGAGGCCAGCGCGCGCCTGGTCCGGATGGGGGAAGACCCGGCGACAGTGCATACGACCGGAACGCCGGCCCTCGACTCGATCCGCTCTCTTGAGTTGCTGTCGAGAGATGAGGTGGAGCGGCGCGTAGGCGCACCGCTCGGCAAACACCTGCTCGTCGTGACCTTCCATCCGGCGACGGCGGACAAGGGCTCGCCCATAGAACAGTTTGGCGAGCTTCTGGCTGCGCTCGAAGCACTTCCGACGGATCACGTATCGCTTGTCACTTACGCCAATGCGGATAGCGGCGGCGCTGCTCTCAATCAGGCTTTGGTGGAGGCGGCCGCGCGCTCTCCCCGGATCATCGCCCGCGAGTCGCTTGGTCAGTTGCTCTATCTCTCGGCATTGCGTCATGCCTCGATGGTTGTGGGAAATTCGTCCAGCGGACTCTATGAGGCTCCGTCTTTCAGCATCCCAACGATCAATATAGGCACCCGGCAGGATGGCCGCCTGAAAGCGAGCTCTGTCATTGATTGCGTGCCGGAACGTGACGCAATTTTGAGTGCTATCGGCCGGGGGCTCGGGATGGATTGTCGGGAAACGGTAAGTCCTTATGGGGACGGGGATGCTACGGATCGCATTCTTCGAATCCTTCGCAGTGTGGCGCCTTTCAGGCAAATCGGATCAAAAGTGTTTTTCGATTCATGATGCCCTGAACGGAACCGTTTAATGAGCCAGATCATCTATCTGTCGATTGAGAATTTGCAGACCCCTGTCGGCGGTGTGATGGTTCAGGCTGCACATGTCGAGGCCCTTGTGCGGGCCGGATATGATGCAAAGATTTCCACGACGCTTAAGGGAGCGCGGCCGGACTGGCTATCGCCCACCGTGCCAATCGTCGATGGCAACAAGTTTAGTGTTTCCAAAGATGATGTGGCCGTCCTGCACGATTCCATACCGAGGAAGCATTTCGAACGTATTGTCGCGATGCCCTTGTGCAAGGTGTTCTTCTGTCAGAACCATTATTTCCTCGATCAGTATCTCGAACCGTCTGAACGGCTCTCGGATTTTCCGATTGATGCATTTATCTGCGTTTCGGAGCCTGCGGCGGCCTATCTTCGGGATGTACATGGCGTGACCGATCCGGTTGTTCTCCGTCCCTGCATCATGCAGAAAAAGGTCCCGGAACCAGCCAAGAAACTCCAGATTTGCTACATGCCGCGGAAGCGGCTGACCGAAGCGGGAACCGTGATTTATCACTTGCGGTATCTGCATCGCGACCATGCGCAGATCAAATTTGTCAGTATCAATAATATGCACCCTGACGAGGTTGCGCGGATCATGGCGGAAAGCGCTATTTTTCTGTCATTAAGCGGGAATGAAGGACTTGGACTTCCCCCGCTTGAGGCGATGCGGGCCGGTTGTGTCGTGATCGGGTATCACGGTGGCGGAGGGCTGGATTATGCAACGCCGGAGAACGGTATCTGGTACGATCAGGTGACACCCGACGGCCTCGCCGGACTCGTCGCCGAAGCCATTGATAGGTTGAAGCAGGATCCGGGTGCCTATTCCGACATGATCACGGCCGGCCGGCAGACGGCGGCTCTATACCAAAAGGACAGCATGGAAGCTGAGCTGCTGGCTTTCTGGCGATCGTTTTTGGGTGCTGAGCAATGAGCCACCGCGAGATCGTGTTTGTCCTCACCGAGGATGAGGAGTGGAAAGAGGAAAAACGCAGATTCTATCAGTCGCAGGCGGATCTTCTCACGGAAGCAGGATTACAGGCACGTCTGATACAGGTACGTGACAAAGCCGCTGTTGAGGGTGCCAGCCTGCCGGTTTTCGTTTTTGATCTGGGCGCGCATGCAACGATAGCTCCCTTGCTGGAAGAAGGAGCTGGAGATGCCTGTCTGTTGGCTCCTCTCCTTTGGAACCCGTATGTGTTTTGGGAAACGCCTCAACGCTGGATCAGAGCCCAGCATAAGGTCGCCGCATTGCTGGTTCCCGGAGAGGCGCATGAACAAAATATCCGTCATTACCCGCATGGACAAAAACTCGGCACACTTAATGTCGCGGCCCATTATGCCATTGAAGGAAAGCGGGACAGGCAGATAGACGGCCGGCTACCACGGATCGGGTATCTCTCGCACCGAAGCGCCACAGTCAAATTCGTCCAGGGATATGTTTCCCGGACTGATGCGGATTTTGCCGGTATAGACTGGGTTGAGCTGAATTTCAGCGACCTGTCGGGCTGGCAGGAAAATCTTCCGACATGCGATATTCTGCTTACTCTTCGTCCGCTGTCCGGCTCCGCGCTGCCACTTCTTGACGCCATGGCGGCCGGGTTGCTTCCGTTCGCGGATCATGGAGGCGGCCTTACGGGAATAGCTTCTGCGGAAAATGGCGTTTGGGTAGACAGCGTTACACCGGAGAAGATTGCACTTCAGCTTATCGAGCTTCTTCGTCGCTATCGCAATGCGGATCCCGCGCTTTTGCTTATGCGGGATCAGGCTCTGTCGACGGCCGCGCAGGCGAGCGCGCGAGCAACTTTTGCTGCAAATTATCGAGCCTGGAACGCTTTGGCGAGTTTGTGATCGGACGGGTCAGCGGGAAATTGCTTCATCTAGCCGGGCCGCAGCCTTTTTCGCTGCGTGATCCCAGCTGAAATTTTCAATGACATGGTTTGAGCCTTGCAGGCCGCGCCGTTTGGCGGCTTCCCGCTCTGCGTAGACTTCGCGCATCAGGGCGATCAGATGATCTTCGTCAGGATCGGCCCACTGGCCATAGTTGCTGTCCGATGCATCGAAGTAAGGAATATCGATATCGGTCAATCTGAAGTCTATTGAGTAAGCCGTGTCGCCAAGGAACTCGGTCGGGCCGCTATAGCCTGTCGCGATGACCGGGAGGCCGCAAGCCATGGCCTCAATCACGGGCAGCCCCCACCCTTCCGCGCGGAAAGGCGAAACGAAGGCGTCACAAGACTGGTATATTTCTGCAAGGCGCGCATGAGACCGGACCGGCGGGATAAAGGCGATGCGTTCCGGGTGCTGCAATTCAAGATCCCGCAGGATTTTCCCGATATTGAAATCGGGGTCGTGCTGATTGTCGCAGGCAAGAACCAGGACAGCTTCGTCATTGCTTCCGAATGCCCGGTCAAAACATTTGATCAGCTTGGCGGTTCCCTTGCGTTCCTCGTAACGGCCGATATTGAGGAACTTGAATCCGTTGAAACTTTTCAATGCTTCGGTTGGGGCAATGTCCGGGTTGAACAGGATCGGGTCCACGCCTTCCGGGACAACATGAATCCGTTCAGCCGGAAGACCATTGTCGATCAGGACATCGCGCCCCCATTTGCTGGGGATCCAAATCTCGTCTGCTCGTGAAAGAGGCCCGATCCAGTCGTCAGGATATTTGGTGGATTCCCAGACGGTATAGGCGATACGCCGCCCCGGTGCGTCGTCGAGAATACCCATGAGATTACCGTACAGGAGGGCAATTGTTGCATGGGGAGTGAGATTCGGTGTTTGCAGGAGGAGCTGTCTATCCTCTTCCCAAGGCCCCTCAAGTCCGATCATCGGGGAGGTGGTAACGGGTTTTAGAAGGGAAAGCCGGTCAAAGAAGTTCCGTGTGTGGGTATTGTATCCGAAGCGCCCCTCAAACCAGCCAAGAGCATGAACGCATAGGGGAAGGTTGCCTTCAGAGGCCATGTTTTTTCAGGCCCTGTATCAAGTGCCCTACCTGTTTGTCCCAGGTGAATTCCTGCATTTTCCGGGCACCTTCAGCGCCAATGGAGCGTGCTTTTTCCTGTTGATCATAGGCGAATTCAAGATGCGCGATGATTTCATCGACCGATGATTCGCCCCAGTGACTGGTGTCGTACCCAGCCTCGTCGATGACGACCTGCCGCTGATCCGACAGTGGCAGGCAGGCTCCATCAAATATGACGTCAAGATGCCCTGTGTTCTTGGAGATGATCGTAGGGATTCCGCAGGCCATTGTTTCCATGGCGACGAGGTTGGTGCCGCCCTCGCATCGATTGGCAAAGACGGCAACATCGGCCTCACGGATCAGACCCGGGGTATCTGCATGGGGATAGTGGTTGAATGCCATGACATGCCTCTGCCGCAGGCCAAAGGCCTCGAACCAGCGCAACAGGTCGACATCGTTATCCGATTTTGGGCGGGGCGGGTTTTCAATATGTGAAGAATTGTCAAACCAGCGATATCCCCTGCTATCTGCCCATTTGTTTCCCCAGACGCAAATCAGCAAGGCATCGTCGTGTGTTTTAATGAACTTTGAAATCGCGCGAAGGACAATATCCTGACCTTTGCGGAATTCCATTTTCCCTCCGGAATATATGACGAAGCGGTCAGGAAAGAGGGCACGGTTGGGCGCTGGATGAAAGCGGGATGGATCTATTCCCTGTATGCACATCTCGACGTTACGGACCCGGTTCCCGGCGAGCAGCTCGGTGTTCCAGGAGGAGCCGGCAGTGACACTTTCGAACCGGTTGTAGATGTCCCGGGATAGCTCGGAAATATTGCCATTCTCGAAGAATGTAAGAGCGTGGTTCGTCGAACCGACGATCCCGGCCGAGTGTTTTGAGAAGGCGGGCCTTGCATCCTCGCCGAGCGCGTGAAGGACCGGGATAGAGGCTTTCCGGCGGATGCTAATCATCCGCTCGACCAGGCCCGGGTTGGCTTTCAGTGGTTCATCCAGCCGCCTGTCGATCAGCGCTTTTTCGAGTGAGTCGCTGAAACCTTCGTCTCGGTCCTCAAGCAAGACCGGCCTGTATTCTGTGCCAAGGCACATGTGCTTGATTATCTGGTAGCCGTAATTACCCCATCCGGAGAGCTGGTCGAGATGCCATGCGATCCCGATATGTTTTTGCGAAGGGGGCATTGTCGTTAGCTACTTTTACCCTGCTATTGCTCGTCCGGAGCGCGATGCAGGGTAAAGCGATGAACCTTGCCTCGAAAATAGCTGACAGCGTTCAGCTCGATCGTTTTCGGGTCTTCTTCCTCGTGATAGACCGTCAATGCCCGGTTCTCGTCCTTGAAATGCACGATCGTCCGCCCGTTGTTGGAGAGGTATTCGACGGGGCGGACCGTATCATTCAGACGAACCTGCCCGGGCTTGAAAATCACGACAAACTGGTCATCGGGACGCTGTCCTTCGATCCTGAGGTCAACCCGGTCCTCGGCTGAGATCGTGCCAACCCAGCGGCCGTCGACGGCTTCCTCTTCCGAATTGCAGGCCGCAAGGCCAGTGCAGAGTATCAGAAGCAAGACGAATTTTTTCATCCGAGAAGACCTTTGAGGGTTTTGCGAGGGGCGATCAAACGCATCTGTTTGAATCGCGTGTATTGCTCACCTTGAATTAGTCCAAGCCGTTCCATGGTTCAAGCTGCGCATTCTTTTGGCATCTGGGTGCGCGGAAAAACCTACTTTTGAAGATCAAGATCGTGCTGATCAGCATCATACAGCTGTGACAGATCGTCTGTCAGAGCGAATTTGGCGCGCTCCCGCAGGCGCTCCATCGCGGCGGTAATTCGCTTGCTCTGCGATTCCAGCACATTGGTTCCTGATTGATTTATCTGACGGAGAAGGTCCAGCGTCTCGGTATCGAGTGTTGGAACGATGCGGGTCCGGCTGAGCTCCTTCCGGTCATTATCGGAGCTGACTTTTACCAGATAGAGGGAATAGTCGCGACTTCTGCTCACGATATGAGAGAGCGCGCGCATCCAGTCCGAGGAATGCTGGCAAAATGGAGCCGGGTAGGCCAGGGCGCCGATCTTAGTGTCGCCGGCATATTCACGGATGGCATTGGGGCTTAGGCGCGCAAAACGCACTGCTGGCTCTAGGAATATCAGATCCGATTCCAGAACCCATTTAACTGCCATGCCGTTTGAACCCTCGAAATTGTCTTATTATCAAGCAGCAGTCTGTAAATTCTGTCACCGCTTGTGTTACTCAGGTCGTTATCGGGTGTGAGCCTCAGGAATTCAACCGTGCAGAGGGAATGAGCCAAGTGCATAAGGCGTATACAGCGGTCGTCACTGGTGGTGCCGGTTTCATCGGGAGTCATATGGTCGACCTCCTGTTGTCCGAAGGGTTCCGTGTGCATGTGGTCGACAATTTCGTCGGCGGTCATCGCTCGAATCTAAAACACCATGCGGACAATCCGGATCTCAGGATCTTTGAGGCGGACATCCGGGACATCGAGTCCATGCGGCCCGCCTTTGAAGGTGCACGTTTCGTCTACCACTTTGCCGGAATCGGCGACATTGTGCCGTCGATCGAGCGTCCGATCGATTATATGGCGACGAATGCACAAGGCACCGTCCATGTTCTGGAATGCGCGCGCGAGGCGAATGTCGAGAAGCTCGTCTATGCCGCGTCGTCTTCCTGTTACGGGTTGGCGGACACACCGACCACCGAGCAGCATCCCGCGCAGCCGCAATATCCCTATGCTCTCAGCAAGTATCAGGGTGAGCAGGCGGTATTGCATTGGCATCAGGTCTATGGGCTGCCGGCCAACTCGGTACGGATTTTCAATGCCTATGGCACGCGGGTTCGGACTACCGGCGCTTACGGAGCGGTTTTCGGTGTTTTCCTGCGTCAAAAACTTGCGGGGAAACCCTTCACGGTTGTTGGTGACGGCACGCAGCGGCGGGATTTCATCTATGCGTCCGATCTCGCGCGCGCCTTTTACGCGGCTTCTTTGACCGAGAAATCCGGCGAGATTTACAATGCCGGCGGCGGAAACCCGCAATCCATCAACCGGCTTGTCGAGCTGATAGGCGGCGAGGTCGTTTATGTTCCGAAGCGACCGGGCGAGCCCGATGTGACCTGGGCGGATATTTCCAAGCTGCAGGGCGAACTTGGCTGGGCGCCGGAAATTTCCTTTGAGGATGGCGTGGCCCGTATGCTGGCGGATATCGAACGCTGGAAGGATGCTCCGCTCTGGGATCCTGATTCAATCGCGGATGCGACAAAGACCTGGTTCGCCTATTTGGGTGACGGTGAAAAAGTCTGACGAGATAACATGATAGGGCTGCCCTATGCGTGGGGAGCCTGGAAAGCAGTAAGCGGAGTATGGTGAGGATGGAAGCGAGCAGGGCGAATCGGGCTCGGATCGGGGTTCTGGGATGCGGCCGGGTTTCGGCGCGTTATCGGGAAGTGTTCCGGGACGAATTGACGGACATCGCCGATGTCGTGGCGGTTACGGATCTCGACCGGTCCAAGTCGGAATCCTTCGCCGGCGATATTGGCGGCAGCCCGGTGGTTGCCGACATGGATGCGCTGTTTGCGGAAAAACCCGACCTCCTCTGCATCCTGACCGAGTCGGGCAATCACTATGAGCATGCGAAGAAGGCGCTTGAGGCCGGCATCAACGTGATTGTCGAAAAGCCGGTAGCCTTGCGGCTTGAGCATGCCGAGGAGCTGTCGCGGATTGCCCGTGAACGCGGACTGATTTGCGCTGAAATCAAACAGAACCGCTACAATCCGGCGATGCGCTTCCTGCGGGGCGCGATGGATGAGGGCCGGTTCGGCAAGCTGGTTTCCGTTGGTATCCGGGTGCACTGGAGTCGTGACCAGTCCTATTACGACGACCCTTGGCATGGCCGCTGGCGGATGGATGGCGGGGTGCTATCCCAGCAGGCCATTCATCATATCGATGCCATGCGTTGGCTCGGAGGCCCGATCGAGGCGGTTTGTGCCCAGGGCCGGGCCGTGATCAACAAACTGGAAGCCGAGGATACGGCGACCGCGATCGTCCGGTTCGAGAATGGTGCCATGGGCACGATCGAAGCCACGACGGCGGCGCGTCCGCGGGATTTCGAGGCTTCTCTTCATATTGTTGGTGACAAGGCCCTCGCTAAGGTAGGCGGCCGGGCGATCAACCTGGTCGAGACATGGGAATCGATTGAGCCGCAAGCCGGTGACGAGGATGTGCAGGCAACGTTCTCCCAGGACGTTCCGACCAGCTATGGCCTCGGTCACGGCCCCTATATTCGCGAAGTCATCGACTATTGGCGCGCCGGGAAGACGGATGTGCCTGTCTCTGTTGATGAAGGCAGCAAGGCCCTGGCCTTCCTTCATGCTCTGTATCGGAGCATGGAAGTCGGTGGCTGGGTTTCGCTCAAGGACGCTCCGAGATCAGAGCGCCTGGGGCTTTGAGGCCCGCTTAGGTCAACGATTAAACATCAACTGGACGCACGCTACAAATGGCTCAACACCTGTCAGGCGATGCAATTTCTGTGGCGCAAAACGCGCGGGAACAGAAACGCCTGACACTCCTAAACCCGGACGCGGCAGGTCGCTGGGCCGCTCTTGCGGCGTCCGCGCCGCGCGACGCGGTCAAATTCCTGACGCGCGCGATCATTCTGTCCCCCGACGATTTCAGATTATATGTTAATCTTTCCAACCGGTATCTGGCGTCAGGAGAAGCGCTCCGAATTTGGGGACCATTGCGGGCCGCGGCTATTCTCTTCCCGGAGCTGTCCCGGGCCTACGAGTATCTGGGTGTTTTGATCCCTGTTTCCGTCACTGAGGGAGACCGCCGCAGACTGCGGGCATGGAGCTGGGTTTGCGGTGGTGCGGCGCAGGCTGGTGTGGTTGCCGCCACGCGACTGATTGACATGGACCAGTTGGAGGCCGCTTCCGAACTTCTGAAGGCGGTGATTTCCTCCGACCCTTTATCTTCCGAGGCCTGGCGCGAATGTGCGCTTCTGGAGCAAAAGAAAGCCCGGGACAAGCTTGCCCGTACAGCTTTTCTGCGTGCCGTGCTGACAGCCCCAAACATCTGTGACGGGTACATCGCCGCCTCAGCATTTCTGATAGACCAGAGAGAGTTTGCCTCTGCTGCGCAGGCTCTGGATTTTGCTGCCTGCCTGATCCCGGATTCGCCTGCTATATGGGTCAACCGCTCATCGATGTATGAGCATCAGTCCGAGCCGGAGAGGGCTATTGGGTTCTCGCGCAGGGCCTTGATGATGCGCCCGCAGAATGCTGCTTACACATATAATGTCGGAGCGGTGTTGCACGATCTCGGGCGGGTTCAGGAATCGCTGGCCTTCCATGACCGTGCGGTTCTGATGGCGCCCGATAACCTTGCGCTCAAGAACAATCGCGCCATACTTTTGCTGAAAGCCCAAGCCTATCAACAGGGGTTTGCCGAGTATGAGAATCGCTGGTACGGGCATGATCTTGAGCGATCACCAGGGCGGTCTCTTTATCCGGTTCGCTCGTTCGATCTTCCTCTCTGGAAGCCGGCGGAAACTTCCGGAGACCGGATTCTCCTCTGGGGAGAGCAGGGCATTGGTGATGAGATATGGGGACTCGGATATATTTCCTCTTTGAGGGGGCGCCATGAAAGCTTTGTCGTGGAGACCGATGCACGGCTTGTTCCTCTGGTAAACCGCGTTTTTCCGTTTGTTGAATGTATTCCCAGAAACATGGAGCGGACGCTCGACACGTCACTCTTTGATGCGCAATTACCGCTACTCAGCCTGCCTCACTCGCTAGGCCTCTCGGAAGCTCCGGCACCGGCAGGCTGGGCTCGGGACCGGCCGGAAGATCTCGTCAAGGTCAGAGAGCGTTTGCGGGCCGGCCGACACGGCAAGAAGATTGTCGGACTTGGGTGGCGCAGCGTAAAGCCGCTGGCGCACCGCTCTTTCGGCCTTTCCCTGGAGGCTTTCGCAGAACTCGCCTCCCTGGATGACACCCTGTTCCTGCCATTGCAGTACGGCATGTCGAGGGATGACTGGTGCGAGGTCGAGGCCCTGTTTGGCAAAGAGCGGATTCTCCGCCCCGATTTCGATGTCTGGCATGATTTGCCGTCATTGGCGGATGCTATCGGGGGCGTGGATGTCCTTGTCAGTGCCGCGACGTCTCTCGTCCCGCTGTCGGTCGCGGCAGGGACACCTGCGATTGCATTGCTGAACAGGGTTCAGCGCGACTGGCGATATCCCCCCGATGCTTCCTGTAGCCCGTTGCTGCCGGCTGTGGAGCTGATGTGGCCGCGACAATGGAGTGTGCCCGGAAGCTTGAATTGCGCGGTGAACCGGGCCTTTCAGTAAACAGATTCTCAGGTTCCGGCCGATCTGTTGCCGAGAAGTCACGCTATCGAGACTGATTTCCTCATGTTCTCGGCAGAAATCGTCCTCCCTAAAATGACCTTTGTCCGCTTATGCCGGAGAGGGGGGGCTGTCTGTTCGCGATAATTTGCCGCTAATAGACTGAATTTAAACATAAAATTTCCACTTCCCGGGGCATTCAATACGCCATGGGGCGGTGAGTGAGATCGCCCAGCGGGTTGTTGTATTATGATGTTCAGGATTTGGGGTAACCGCTTGCGTTCATTGGGCAAGCGGTGTAAGAAATTTCGCGAGCCGCACAAAAGCGGCTATCTATAGGACTGGCGTTCGCTTGGTGTGCAGGATTTTTTGGTTGACGAAATCCATCTGCAGCACCAAAGCTAACCCAGAACGGTTTGGTGTAGCTTTGATGCTAACTAGGGGGTTGTAATGGCAACGATAACGGGCACCAGTACGACGGATACGATTACTGGCACGGGCAATTCTGATCAGATCACTGCTCTTGCTGGTAGCGATATCGTCAGCGCGCTTGGCGGAGCCGACTTGGTTTATGGTAACCAGGGCGGCGATACGATTTCAGCCGGTTCCGGCGCAGACACTGTCTTTGGCGGTCAGGACGGGGATCTTATTCTCGCTTCAGACGGTAACGACATTCTCTACGGCAACCTCGGCAACGATACGATTTCTGGCGAAGGCGACTCTGACGTCATGTATGGCGGTCAGGGTAATGACGTCCTGAGCGCAGGTTCCGGTGCGGACACTGTTTTCGGTAACCTTGGTGGCGATACCATTGTTGCTGGCGACGGTTCTGACGTGGTCTACGGTGGTGCCGGTAATGATGCCATCAGCGGCGATGCCGGTTCTGACCTGATTTATGGTAACACCGAGAATGACACGATCCTTGGTGGTGCCGGTGCTGACACGATCTTCGGTGGCGCCGATGCAGACAGCATCGACGGTGGTTCTGATTCCGATCTTCTGTACGGCAACAAGGGTAACGATACCCTGATCGGCTCTGCAGGTACGGATACGCTGTATGGCGGCGCCGGTAACGATAGCATGCTGGGTCAGACCGGATCGGACGTTCTGTTCGGCGGCTTGGGTAACGATACGGCTGTCGGTGGCAGTGATAACGATCTCATCTATGGCAATGCTGGTGCTGACGTGCTCCAGGGTTCTGCCGGTGCGGATACGATCTACGGTGGCCAGGACAACGATACGGTCGACGGTGGCGAAGGTAACGACGTTCTCTTCGGTAACGCTGGCGCGGATAGCCTCTTCGGTGGTGCTGGCAATGACACTCTCGACGGTGGTGCTGGCAACGACGTTATCCGGGACGGTGCCGGTAACGACATCCTGTCGGGCGGTGCTGGTGACGATACGATCATTGGTACGGCAGGTAGCGATACGCTGTTCGGCGATGATGGTAACGACTCGCTGAGCGTGGTTGGCAATGCGTCTGGTAGCGCAGTCATTTATGGCGGCGCCGGTAATGACACGATTTCCGACGGTTCTGCCGGAAACGCCTTGTTCGGTGGCGACGGTAATGATTTGGTCAATGCCAGCCTTGGCAATGACACGATCTCCGCTGGTGCTGGTAACGATACTGTCTATGGCGGTACAGCTTCCACAGACCTGATCTACGGTGGGGATGGCGCTGACGTGCTGTACTCTGCATGGACCGGCAGTGGTGGGCATGACTCCCTGTATGGCGGTGGCGGAAACGACACTTTCTTTGTCAGCAAGGCAAATGCTTCCGTTAATATCGCCGCAGGTGCTACTGCAGCCTTCATCTACAACTTTGAAGATGGCAGCGATAAGATTGGTCTCACTGGCTTCGGGTTCAGTTCTTCTGTTCAGCCGAGCATGAAGATCACAAGCTCTGTCTCTGCTGGTTCGGATGCGCAGATCCTGCAAGTTTCTGGCAGCAACCAGGTTACGGTTGTTGTTAACGGTACGGCCGCAACCGGTGGTGATTATGCAATCATCAAAGTGACCGGTGTGACGACCCTGGATCTGAACGACTTCACGTTCAACTAAGGTCTCCAAAGAATGAAGACGGGCGAATCAGAGATGATTCGCCCGTTTTTTTTATGACAAACAAGACAAAACCCTTTGTCGCGCTGATCCTTGCCCGTGCGGGTTCAAAACGGCTTGTTGGCAAGAACCGATGCACGGTCGGTGGGAAACCCCTTATTGAACGGGCTTATACGGCAATACGGAAAAGCCAATCCTGCGGCCGGATTGTTCTCTCCTCTGATGACGCTGCCTTAATCCAAATTGCGAAGAGCTATTCGCACATTGAAATTCTGAAGCGCCCTGACATGTTAGCGAGTGATACCGCGACGTCAGAAGATGCTATACGGCATGCGATAGAATCTCTGTCTCTTGAGAATGATTCGATCATTCTCATCCAGTTAACATCCCCATTTCGCACGGCTTCGGATATAGACCTGACTGCGGAACCAGTGCGTCGTGGACAGGCGGACAGTGCAGTTTCTGTCACCAGATGGCGAGTACCTGTATCCCCGTCATTTGGCGACGCTGAAGAAAAAGCGATCTTAGGGAAAAAGGCGGATAAAAGAAATGAATGGGTAAAATGGCAATCTTTGAATAATCGATCATGGGCAATAAATGGCGCTGTCTATGTATTCCATGCCAGGAAATTTCTGGAGACAGGGAAAATTCATGACGAAAACAGCGCTATTCATGTCATGGAAGGCTGGCGTTCGATCGATATAGATTATCCTGAAGATATCGAATTCGCAGAAATTCTCAGTCGCGTAGAGATGTTATTCGATAATTCTTGAAGATTTCATTCTACCAGGATGCTGAACATGGAGTAAGGAGTGATTTTTTGTGTAGAATATCCAAAACCCTTTAGGAACAATTGGATTTCCTTATTCTCTGGATTTTCAAGAGGGCCAACACTCGATTCCCATAATATTCCCTGAACATGGCCACTTCGAAGCAGATTTCGCGCTCCGGATAACACCAGCTTCTCACGGCCTTCTGTATCTATCTTAAGCCAGATACGAGCGGCAGAGCGCCCTAAATCAAATCTTTCGATCAGATTGTCCAATGTGTGTACCGGCGTGTCCATGACATCGGATCCAGCAACGTCATCCTTCGCCAAGTGATGACCCATGCTGGAATTAATGCGTAACTTTCCAACGCCATCGTATTCGCCGAGGGCACATTGCAAGCCCTTAATGCTGCCATGTAGGTGGCTATATCTAATAGATGTCTCCAAGATTTTGAAATTAACGGGATGTGGCTCCAAAGCTACGCACTGCAGACCTTTTATTGATGCAGATGCAAAAATGGAATAGAGCCCAAAATGGGCTCCTATATCGATTAGGCAATCTCCACTCCTTAAATAACGGAGCAGATGGTCACGCTCAAAAGCTTCAAATCCATCCCCCAAGTACTCATCATTCACTAGGCGCGCCACTCCCGGATCACTGAGCTGATCAAGAGGGATGGCTATTACCGGAGGAGTGCTCGCTGCGTAGCCAGGGGATAACCGCACCGGCAGCAATAACGTCTGCTCCTTGATAAGTTTCGTTGGGAAGCGGAGTGACCAATCATCATTTTCTTGATTGGAGGTCTTCAAACCTACCTTTGAAGTTGATCCCTTATTTCGCAACAATTGTATGTTCCTTGGCCAATAAGGTTAATCTGTCCCGTACCATATCAAGAACATCACCCCAATCATCACGAGGGTCACGGAAAAAGACCCTAATCGATGGCAGCCAGGGGAGATGGGGGGTCCCGAGCTGTTGCCAAATTTCAGATGACGGAGCGCTTCGGAACACAAATGTGGGTACTCCGAGTGACCCGCCCATAAAGGCTGTCGAAGTAAGGGGGCAAGCGAGAGCGTCAAGAGCGCCGCACAGATTCATAATCTCATCCAGATCATCACGTAAATCCAGATCCGGAATGGTGTGGAATATAATATCGCGTTTCTTGCAGCCGGCCTCTATTATCTCAATTTCTGAATCATCGTATACATACTGAAGGTTGATGGCGAGAGCGCCATCTGGCAGCGATCTCACTAGCTCATCTGGTGAGACATACTGAAGGGCGCGGGCTCTTGCGAGATTTGCGCTTCGCCAAGCGACTCCAACAACTAAGCGCTTATCACCGTTGCTAAGTTTTTCCAGATATTTACGCCAAAACTGGACTCTGGTCGGGTTTAAGGTAAGCCAACCATAACCGGATATATATGGTTGAAGCGGAAGTGACCAACGCTCTTTGATTAATGCTCTAATCTTGCTGGTAAAGAAATGCGGTAAATGTGCTATCGGCAATTTCCAACGCACATCGGGTTCGAATAATCTGCTTTGAATAGGAGCTGTTCGAGGTAATACCTCAACTCGCGGAAACGATCTCTGAAATAAATTAACGAGTCTCTCGTCACATTCTAGAATTATCTGATTTGGATATTTTTCATCTAACAGCAATAAAAACCAGGAAAACATAAGCTCATCACCCATGCCTTGTTCCATATACACAAGAAATTTCTCATGCTTGGCGAGCTTGTTGTTAACCCACTCTCTTTGAGGGAAGGGTCTTTTCCGCGATGGAAACCCTTTTTGTTGCCATCGGGAAAGGTAATTCTCGAAACCCTGTTCAATTGCACCATCAGATAATTGATTAAAGGCAAGCCCCATACGGGTTACTGCATTCGAAGGGTTTTTCTTAAGTGCAACCTTTGAGGCAACAATTGCATTCGGAATATCTCCAGCGCCTCTATAGGACATAGCTAAATTTGTGTATCCTGAGGCAAGATCAGGATTTGAATTTATGCTCCTTTTAGAGGCATCAATGGCTTCTTGTGGTTGAAGCATAATACAGTGTGATACAGAGTAGGCACTCCAAGCTTTTGCATAATCTGGAATATAAATAAGTGCTCGGCGTAATATTGGTTCTGCAGATTCTGCAAGAGCGCATTCATTCAAATATGATCCAACATTATATTGAATCACTGGAAATGAGGGGAATAAATTTGCTGCTCGTATCAGGTAACAGTTTTTAATGTCACTATTTTCTGCGCTTTTAAGGGAAATAACAGCTTTATTTATTATTGCCGGATCAGAGGTTGATGTTATGAGGGTTGCCTTTGCCCATCTTTCTACCCAAAATTCAGCGGGCGAATCTGATGGTAGGTCCTCTTCTCCCGGAAGAATGTGAGCATAAGCAGGGATGTGTTCAGGGTTTAATATCAGGCACTGGCGGGCACGGTGCTGTACTCTTCCTTTTGTCCCATGTTGTCCTTCTAAAGAGAGGATGTATGGAATGCAGTTCCCTTCAGACGCTAAAATTAATTCCAGTGATGAGAGGGAGTATCTAAGTGTTTCTATGCTTTTTCTCAGGCTAAGCCAGCGAAGTATTGATTTTGCTCTTTTGTGAGAATTGAATATTTGTTTTGACGCACATGTAAGAATATATTTTGGGTCAAAATTATTATAAGAATTTGGTGTGTTATCTAAGATGAAATTAAATAGATTTTGATATTCTTTATCGAAATCTCTTTGAAGAGGCGCTGAAAGTATCCAGATGATTGCCGAAAGAAAGTTCTCTTGATGAAAATTTGAGTATCCAATTATTTCATGAATTCCGGGGGAATCATTCCAGTCATTCGGGTTTAATTTATTTGAATATTTTGTAATAGATTTAAAGTCATTTAATTTATGAAAACAACCAAGTGCCCTGTATAAGGATTTTTTGTTGAACTCACCTGTGGATTGGCACATTTTGAAATGTTTTATATAGTTATCAGCGGCCATAGAGAAGTCCCCGGCCATTTCAAGGGAGAGACCAAGTTTTAAAAATATGTCTGAAGCAATGTGTTCGTTTGTTGATGACAATGCGCGCGTAAAATATCGTGCAGCGGTGAGCCCGTCTGACTGGAGAAGCTTTTGCTGTCCTGCGACCTCCCAAGTTTGGGGATTACCAGGATCGAGAATAAGTTCGTTCATGTTCATAGCTGCCAATAGGTGTTTCTTCGGAAATTTAGTCCATATGTGAGAACTGTCGTCCATTTGTATTGGGTTCTTTTTCTTTGAGCACCCTTTTCTCCAAAAGAATATCTTTTTCAGTTAATAATTTTTTCGATACACGCCTGATAAGAGATTGCCAGTTCCCCTTGCTCCTAAAAGGTCTCACTGAATCATACCAAAGCCCGGAAGCCCCCTTTGCAAGCCATCGCCAATCCGGCTGTTGGCCGAGAAGCAGCCATGTAGGCTTGTTCATTGCACCAGCTAGATGAGCAAGACTTGTGTCGACTGAAATCACCAGATCGACGTCCTGGAGATTGAGCGCGGTATCAAGAAAATCTTTAATGTCATTGCTGAATGGTCTCAGGTTGAGGGGAGCATCCTTGTCTTCTGCAGGGTAATCCCAAGGTAACGCGATAAAGGTAACTTCAGGGATCGAAGTAATTAATGCGGAGAAAATCTCAAACGGGCATGAACGGACTGTGTCACGTGAATTGTTGGCATTTCCCTGCCATGCAACGGCGACCAGAAGATTATCTTGCTTGGATGAGTCGTGTGGCGGCTTGCCTTTATGATGTTGCGGCAGACTTATATATCCCTCGGTTCGCGGGATGTTTTTGGGAGTGGTTCCAAATATTCGGGGCAGACTCATAGCCATCACTATATAATCAGTGGGGTAGGCTTTCCTGCCATCAGAGATAACTGCGTCAATTTCCGGAATAAGCTTGAAAAGCCTTTCAAGTTCTGGCCGTGTGAAAAAAGTTACTTTGGAAGCTCCTAGATCTTTAATTAGGCCGCAGTACCTCACAAAATTTATATGATCTCCGAGTCCTTGTTCTCCAATAACAATGATTTCTTTGTCTACGAGAGAAAATGTTCCGTCCCAGACGTGACCCGCGCCAATGGAATCAAGTAGGTTTTGTCGTCCCTCCCTCAAATCATATCGTTGGAAGCCTTCCTTCCATTTACCGTTACGGAGGCAGGTAATGCCGAGTGCAATGCTTATATCTCGGGATGAGTCCGCTGCAATCAAGGCGCGTCGATACCAGAATTCGGCATCCTGATAATGCTCTTGCATTGATTTCGTATGCGCGAAACCGGCCAACGCTTTATCGAAGCCTGGGCGAAACAAAAGCGCGTTTTTGAAATTGGTCAGGGCTTTGCCGGTATGCCCGTCTCTGAGATGTAACGTCCCAAGCCCCGTTTCCGCCCTGATTGAGTAGGGCTTTACCGCGAGAGCCATCCTGTAAAAACGTTCAGCGGCATCATACCGCTTCTTGGCGAGGGCAGCATCGGCCGTAGCGAGCAGGTTTCGAAGCACACCGGGCGGAAGCTGGGCGTTATTCATGATCGACGGTCTTCAGCGAAATGTTGCGCAAGGCCTCTGATGACCGAATCCGTCACGGTTCCCGCATAGCTTGATGGAGGCTGGATAGGAGCGGAGTCATCCAGTACTCGAAAAGGGTCCGTTCTCCAACAGAGATAAGGGCGGAGACCTGCATGCCTGCCGTAAGCTGTGCGTCGGGAATATTGATTTTCAGAGACGCTGGATCGATCAGGATCCGCGCTTCGAAAAACTCCTGTCCCCTAGGATCGGTAATGGCATCGAGCGAAACCGAGGTCAAGATCCCGTCGACGGGCGGCGTGGTGCGTGGGTTGAAGGCGGAGAGCATGAGTTGTACTGGAACGCCGATCATAAGGGCGTCAATGTCTTTAGGTTTGATTTTAACCACACCTATAAGCTCATCGTGCGCAGGCACGACACTCATGATGACTTCACCGGCTCCAACGACGCCGCCTTCTGTGTGTTTACGCAAGTCGACGATTTGTCCATCGGCCGGGGACCGGATTTCAATCCGTGCAACGCGATCCTTCCAGACGCTCTCGTTTTGCTGAAGGTCTTGAAGGCGAATTGAATTCGCGCGCAGGGCTGCTGCTGTTTTGTCCCTGTGCTCTGTCTCTATAGAAGACATACGCAGTTTTTGCTCGCCAATGGATTGCTGGCTTTGAGCTATCGCTGATTCCAGTTGTCCGGCAGTACCGCG
Organism: uncultured Nisaea sp.; assembly: GCF_963974195.1. Classification (NCBI taxonomy): domain Bacteria; kingdom Pseudomonadati; phylum Pseudomonadota; class Alphaproteobacteria; order Rhodospirillales; family Thalassobaculaceae; genus Nisaea; species uncultured Nisaea sp. The sequence goes on along the minus strand of NZ_CAXBDC010000010.1, from coordinate 26,935 downwards.
CAATTGTTCTTTTGCGCGTTGTAGCGACAGGAGACGGGGTTTGCGCTCTAACCCCTTATCATAAAGCTGTTGGACACCAGCCAGCTCCTCGTCGATGATTTTCATCTGGTTCAGCGTTGAATCAAGTCTGGTTTTGGAGCCAGTGATCTGAGATTCCAGCTGTGCGATACGTTCATCGATCAATTTGCTTATATTGTCGATGGAGCGTTGTTCCGCCTCAAAGACTTTACGTTCCATCTCCATCAAGTGCGAAACTTCAGGATCGCTTGCTTTCTTTAGCAACTCTTCGGGAAAAGTGATGCTGCTCTGCCGATCGCGGACGGCTTCTAATCGTGCCCGTTCTGCGCGGACGGCATTAAGCTGATTCTCCAGCCGAGCGAACTCGCTGTTGGTTTGCAGCGGGTCGAGACGCATGAGAATTTCGTCTTTTTCGACAGTGTCGCCTTCCCGGACAAGAAGGTCCTTAACGATACCGCCGTCCGGATGTTGCACAACCTGGCGTTCGCTCACCACGCGCAACTCGCCGGGGGCATGAACACCGCTGGCCAGCGGGGCGACGATGGACCAGCCCCCAAAAAGAACAAAGAATCCAACCAGCACAGACCACCCTGCGAGTGAGGATCGTCGCCAGGTTGGTTTCAGTCCATTCCCGGGACCAGCCGTGGTGATATCCTCTCGCGGCAGTATCGGGAGGCGTTTGTTCAGCAATTCCTTGCTGACATCCGGGAGCGTGGCATCCGCCATGGAGCGTCCTCGTGGTTAGGTGTCGGCGACCGCTCTGGCGCCGCTATGTTCGACTTTCGGTGTTGGCCGCGCCCCACCAATCAGGGGCATGACTTCATCGCGATCAGAGAACTTCTGTACGACGCCGTCACGAAGCACCAAAATCTTGTCTACAATCTGAAGAATATTGGGGCGATGCAGGATGACGACAACTGTTGTCCCGCGCGCCTTCAGATTTTCAATGGCGTCCTTTAGGGCTTGATCGCCTTCGGTGTCCAGGTTGGCGTTCGGCTCGTCCAGGATAACCAGTTTCGGATCTCCCAACAGCGCTCGAGCCAGCCCAACCCTCTGCCGCTGACCGCCAGAGAGCAGACTGCCACCATCGCCAACTTCGGTATCATAGCCCTGTTTCATGTTTAGGATCATATGGTGCAGGCCGGCCATTTCGGCGGCTTGGATGACCTGCTCGTTGGATATATCCTCATTAAACCGGGAAATGTTGTCGCGAATGGTGCCTTCGAAAAGCAAAACTTGCTGCGGCAGATATCCGACATACCGTCCCCGATCTTCACTCGGCCACCGAAAAACATCAGCACCATCCATGCGCACTACGCCGGCTGTAGGCTGTTCAATGCCGGCGATCAAGCGTGCGAGCGATGTTTTCCCGGCGGCAGATGGGCCAATTATTCCAACGGACAGTCCAGGTTCGATTTCAAAAGATACGCGCGACAGGATCGGTCGGCTCAGTGCCCTGACTTCATAGTGAATATTCTCTACCGAGAGATGCCCTTTTGGTTCGAGCGGGAAAACACTGTCTTCCGGCTTGCCTGCGATGCCGCGCAAGATCGAGGAGAGATACCCGTACTTTTGGACCGCGTCGGCAACCTGAGACCAAGAGCTGACGACTGCTTCCATGGGCATCAAGGCACGCGAAACCAGGATGACGGAAGCCATCATGGCGCCGCGAGAGAGGCCGCTGGCTGGATCGACGATCTGAATCGCGGCCACGGTCATGACCGCCATCATGATGCCCATCCGCATCATCTTGATAAAAGCCTGGATGACGCCTGCGGTCTTGCTGGCGTTACCCTGGAGATCCAGGGCCATTTCATTGTACGTTGTCCAGTTGTTCATGAGCGATTTACGCATGCCCATGGCTTCGACGATATCCGCATTATCAATAGCAGAACGGCTGATTTTTTTGGCACGGTTGGCTGCCGCGGACGCCTTTGCAAGCGTGGACTCAGTGACAACTTTATTGATGATGGCAAGGACAACGAGAATTAGGCCACCCATCGTGGCGGTCACACCGATCGCAAAATTAAGGGCAAACAGGACGGCGAGAAAAATTGGGATAAACGGTATGTCCATCAGCATGAAAAGGCTGGGACTGCCAAGGAACATCCGGAGGCCTTGAAGATGGTCCAGAGCGTCACCCGCGCGCCGTCCCCGGATGAGCGATCCGGTAATCGACTTCTCGAACAATTGTGGCGAGAGTTGCTTGTCGATCCAGGAACTGACCTGTGTGAAAACGTGAGTGCGGGCAATATCGACAAGGGCCTGCACCAACAGGGCGCCGAAGGCCATCAGCGCGAGCAGGGTCAGCGTGGCCATATTGCCTGTGCCGAGCACGCGGTCGAACAGGGAGAACATGTAAAGCGGCATCGTCAGGATCAGCATGTTGACTACAAAGCTGAAGACACCTGCCGTTACAAAAGCGCCGCGGCACGTCTCGAAGATTTTCCGTAGAGGATCGTCGATGGCGTTATCGGCACTCATCGGCGCATTTTTACTCGCCATGAAATCTAGCCCGTGATCATGAGATCGTTATTTCGGAGTATACCAGAAGTAAGAACCTTGTTGCGAAACAGCTTCTGCGTACGATTTTTCCGCAGCTCGCAACTGAACTGAGCTTGCATCGCAACGTTCGGGAATTCATAAGCGCCTGTGAAGCGAGTATCAATCATATTTCTTTCGGCTGCGTCCATAAGGCTATAGCTCAATGAAAATTCTCTTTGTGCATCAGAATATGCCAGGTCAGTTCAAGCATCTGGCGCCCGCTTTGGCCGCTGACGGGCACGAGGTTGTGTTTGTGACAAAGCCTGGCCGGCCTAACATGCCTGGCGTGCGCAAGGTTGAGTATAAATTGCACAGGGAAGCCAAGCAGCCGACGCATCCTTATTTTGACCGTATGGAAGATCAGCTCCTGCACGGACAGGCGGTGGCCAAACTCTGCCTCACCCTGAAAGGGCAGGGGTTTGATCCGGATGTGATCTGTGCTCATACCGGATGGGGTGAAGCGCTGTTCATGAAAGATGTTTTCCCAAGGGCGCGGTTGTTGACGTTCAACGAATTTTTCTACCGCAGCCACGGCACCGATACGGATTTCAGAAAAACCGAACCCGATGTCGACCGGGACTGTCGCACGCGCATCCGTAATGCTCACATGTTGCTGACCATGGCGGACGCCGACTGGGGATATGTGCCGACCTATTGGCAATGGTCGACGCATCCGAAAGCACACCGGGAGAACATGACGGTGGTTCATGACGGTATCGATACCGATACATGTGTCCGCCAGCCGGAGGCCTATATCGACCTGGCGGATGGACGCAGATTGACGGCCGGGGACGAAGTGGTGACGTATGTGGCCCGAAACCTCGAGCCATATCGCGGGTTTGATGTTGTTGCCGCGTCCCTTAAGGGGATCCTCGAGACATGCCCTAATGCGCATATCCTGATCACCGGCGGGGAAGAGGTGAGTTACGGTGCTGGCCCCGGCTATGCCGACAGCTGGAAGGAAGCGCTGATTTCGCATCTTTCCCTGGATGCAAGCCGGCTCCATTTCCTCGGCCGGCTGCCCTATGACGAATTCGGCCGGATGCAGTCAATCTCAAGTGCCCATATCTATCTTACCTATCCGTTTGTGCTCTCCTGGTCGATGCTTGAGGCTATGTCTAAGGAATGCCTGGTGATTGCCAGTGAGACAAAGCCGGTTTCCGAAGTGATCCGTCACCGCGAGAATGGCCTGCTTGTTGATTATGATGATCCGAAAGCCTTGGTTTCGATCGTCGCTGAGGCTCTCCGGAATCCGAAAGAGATGGATGTGATCCGCAAGGCCGCGCGGCAAACGGTTATTGACCGGTATGATCTCGCCACAATCTGTTTGCCCCGCCTGAAAGACGTTGTCGAAAAGCTCGGACGTGGCGAGAAGCCGGATCCGACAACCGAAATCCCGGCCGATATCGCAAAGGCGATGGGATGGGGCAGCACCAAAGCACGTGAGCTCGCGTTGTGGTCCGAAATGTAACAACCGATGAGCCAGGCGGGGCCTTGACCTCGGTCGAGGAACTGCTGAAGGCGCGTGCCGCCCATTCATTCCGCCATGGAGATTTCCTCCAGGCCTCGGCGGAATTGTGCCGCTATTGCATGGTTTGTCCGGATGATCCCGCCGGCTATCAGAATTTACTGGCCCTGTCGCGCCGGTCCGGCGCTCCGGTCACCCAAATGGTGCAACAGACTATTCGGGCCCAGCTTTTGCAGCCTTCCGGTGATGCTCCGCTGATCTCGCTTCTGACGGGGCTTGCGGACCGGGGTTTTCCTCTTCCCGCCGAGGTGGCGCCCTTTGTTGATGCCAGGCCATTAACGGACGGGCTGGCCTGTGCGCTCGCGATACTGCACCACCGGTCGAATGCACCGAAATGCGCTATAAATGTATTGAAACGCGGGCTGGTGCAGAACCCGGGTCAGCCGTCTCTATTGCGCCAATACGGGACCATCCTGAACAGCTCGGGTGATCAGGCGTCAGGGCCGCTGTTTGCCCGGACGCTTTGCTGTTCTCTGCCCGGAGAGCCGGACTTCATTGAGGCCCTGCGCAATGTAGCGGCTCAATGCCATGCGGGAGGAGAGCTTGTTAAAGCGGTCAGGCTCTATCGCGATGCCGTGAAGGCCGGGCCGGCTTCCATGGAAACACGGGCCAACCTCGCGGCAGCCCTTGTTGATAGCGGGGAGGGGGGCGATGCAGAGGAGGAATTGCGGCAGCTTCTGGTCATTGATCCCGGGCACCGCGACGGTCTCTGGCTTTCATCTTGCCTGCGTATAGGCGCCGGTGACGGCAGGGCGGGGTACAGGGCTCATCATGTCCGGTGGACCGAACCGCACTCTGGCGCACGGACGCTACGGTTTGGAGGAACGCCCCTTTGGCTGGGGCAACCGCCGGAAGGCCGGCGGATCCTCATCTGGGGCGATTTCGGTATCGGTGACGAGATCATCTTTGCTCCGCTTGCCAACTGGCTGGCGGCGCAGGGAGCATCTGTTGTGCTCGAGGTTGATCCCAGACTTGCCGCTTTGGCGAAGCGGAGTTTTCCGGCGATTGATGTGGTTGGGCGAGACAGTGAGGATCCGCTATCCAAAGGTGATTTCGATTATCATGCCCCGTCTGCATTGCTTGCCCGTTTTTACGATGCCCATCACAGCCGTACGCCGCTGCCAGTGTGGCGTGCCGATCAGGAGCGAAGCCGTGAGATACGCGAGAGCTTGCATGCCCTTGCCGGCGGAGCGTGGGCCGGCTTGGCCTGGGGCGGTGGGGGCAAGCGTACGGCCTGGTCAAAGTCCACCGACCTTGATGACTGGTCTGAGCTGCTGAACCTGCCCGGACTTAACCTGGTGAGCCTACAGTATGATGGCGCCGCCGCAGGAGAGGAGGGGCGCATGTCTTCGCTCCATGAGGCGCCGGTCGCCGATCTCAGGAACGATCTTGATGGTCTTGCAGCCTTGCTTCAGGCTCTTGACTGTACGATTTCGATATCCGGAATTAATGCTCACATGGCCGGTGCGCTTGGCCGGCCTGGCCATGTATTGCTCCCGAAACTGCCGCTCTGGTTCTGGGGGCGTTCCGGAAGCAAATCCTCCTGGTATCCAAATCTTACGCTTTACCGGAATGATGGCGGTGGGTGGGGCGATCCGATCGCCGCCCTGACCAGGGAGGTCAGGCGGTCTCTTTCGCTCTGACCATGTCCGCTTCGGCAGTCCAGAGATCGCCGTAATCGACGTCCTGCCACTCCTTGAACCAGGGACCGCCACGCGTATAGTGAACGGCTGCCGGCGGCTGACCGTCGGATGGCTTGTCGTACCAGCCTTCAAGCCAGTTCCAAGTATGATGCACGCTGCCTATCAACGCGTCATCCAGCCATTGGAAGCGGTGCAGGAAGGCGCCGGTTTCCGTGTTGACGATTTCCGGTGTCAGGGCCGCATTTGCCGGATGGCCGCAATTCATCAGCATCATGCTGGACCAGTTCTTGCGCGGGTAATTGGTCTGGACCTTGCCATCCATCTTGGTGCGCTCTGTCGGCTGATAATCGTGCTGTACGCAGAGTATCGCCTTGCTGTCGTCCGCTTCCGCGAAGAGCTGCGCAACATCGCGGGTCCAAAGGAAATCGCAGTCACAAAAAAGCGCCCAGCCTTCATACCCGGCGAGGTGGGGCATAAGGAACCGTGTATAGGTGAACTCGGTGGAAGCGAGGGGGTCGAGATCTCTCGTGAAGAGCTTCCTGGCGCGCAACTCATCCTGTTTTAGCGGTATGATCTCAAGATCGGTACTGCTATGGCGCTGCAGCGAGTGCTCGCAAACATCGTATGCGATGGTTTCGCGGCTGTCCCAGCCAACGAAGATGCGAAGTGGGGACGAGGCGGTGTCTGCGATCGTCACGGTGCTGTTTCCCGTCGCGTTGAATTGTGAATGCGTCTCATTAACATGCGAGGAGCCTCAAAGAATATACCCTGCGGCAATCTCCCGCAGTCCGGGCTTCCCCCGCTCATTCCCATACTCTATAAACGCAGCGCCCTGATTTAAAGTTTTCAAAGTGCTCAATTTGTCGGACGGTCCTACGTGTCATCCATCCCTGTTTGCGCTATTCATTACCACCCGGATGCTTATCGAGCCGACCGGGTAGGGGTCAAAGGGCGCCATGCTGCGGGGGCGGGTTTCCTTTCCGGTTATTTCCGGCATGGCCGCGCGGAAAAGTTTGTCACGGTTACTTCGAACGGCCGGCATGCAGCGGAATTTTCCGAGATGGCCAGGGCCATCGATTTGCAGGGCCGGAATGTAAGTCATCTGAATTCGATGCTCGCGAAGCCAGGGGAAGCCGAGTGCTTTCTGGTCGCGGGACCAGGCTTCGATGAATTTGCCTGGGAGCGGAGAACGCGAGACCAGCGGGCCTACAGTCTTTGCGGAATAACCCACACATTGTCGTCTGATCGGGTTATCGAAGCATTATCGCGCTATAATCTGCTCCCGCTTCAGCCATGGGATGCCCTCATTTGTACATCGCAGGTCGCGCGCGATGTCGTCCGGCACACGGTGGAGAATTACGGGGAATATCTGGAGCGGCGTCTTGGCGTGGCACCGAAAGTCGACCTGAAGCTGCCAATTATCCCGCTTGGCGTGGACAGCAGCCGGTACGCTGCCGACGCGGAGGCGCGTGCCCGGTTGCGCAAGCATATCGGAGCGGCGGAAGAGGATTTTGTCATTCTCTTCCTGGGGCGCTTCACCTTTCATGCGAAAGCCCACCCGGTTCCGATGTATCTCGCGGCGGAAGGTGCGGCCTGCCGTCTGCAGGACCGCAAGGTGCATTTCGTGATGGCCGGGCAGGCCCCGAACGAGATCATCTACCAGTCCTATCAGGATACTGCGGCTGCCTACACGGAAAAGGCTTCAGTTCATTTCGTCGATGGTCAGGATGACGACCTCGTGCATGCCTCCTGGCAAGGCGCGGACGCTTTTCTGTCCCTCTCGGATAATATCCAGGAGACCTTTGGCCTCACCCCGATAGAGGCAATGGCGGCCGGTTTGCCTGCGGTGGTAAGCGACTGGGACGGTTACAAGGATACCATCGTTGATGGTGAGACCGGGTTCCGCATCCCCACTGTTACACCGAGCGCGGGAGACGGCTTCGAATATGCTTATCTTTACCAGTCTGGCCGCGATAACTATGACCGTTTCGTCGGACGGGCCTGTATGTCGACGGGAAGCGATCTTGCGGCTGCCGTCGAAGCCCTGGTCCGTCTTGCCGAAGACCCGGCCCTGAGGCACAGGATGGGGGAGGCCGGGCGGCGGCGGGCAGCAGAAGTCTATGACTGGTCTGTTATCGTCCGGGCGTATGAGGAGCTTTGGCTGGAGCTGAGAGAGCTTCGGCACTCAGCGCCGGAAGTGGCCCCGAGACAACCGAAGGAGAGCGCAAGCCCTCTGTATCCCGATCCGTTTGACATTTTCCGGACACACCCGAGTTTTGTCCTCTCTCCTGAGACGCTGGTGTCATTGGCGCCCGGAATGCCCGAGGACGCCAATGAATTCCTGTCCCGCCATTCCTTCGTTTCCTTTTCATCCGAGTTTCGTTTAAGCCCGTCCTTGACGGAAATGCTGCTGAAACGGCTCGGCGAGGCTGGCACGGTCCCGCTTTCTCAGCTTGAGGCATGGGTTGATCCGGTTGAACGGGGGCCATTGCGGCGCACGCTGCCGGCTCTTGCGAAATTTGGTTTGATAAGATTGAGCCTGTCATGAAGCCGATTGACCCCGCGACAAGAGTGAAACTTTACCGGAACGCCAAAAAGGTGCTCGGCCTTCTCGGCGAGAAAAAATTCGAGGACGCGGATAAGATCCTTGCGGAAATGACCCCCAGTGTGGGCAAGACATGCCTCTACACCGGTCTGGAGGCCCGGAGGGCCCTTCTTCGCGGGAATAAGGACCTTGCCCGTACGAAAATCAAAACGGGCATGAAAATGGCCGCGGGAGGCGATGTTTTATTCAATCGTCTCGCGGTGGGCGTCGCCCGGGATCTTGGTGACCGCGATTTGCTTGGCGCTGTCTTGAAAGTGGCCCTGAAAACCACACCGAGCGATGCGATCATACAGTATTCCTCCGCAGGCTATTGTTATCGCAGGGGCGAAATGGAGGCGGCGCGCACGCATTACGAGGCGGCGGTAAATCTGAAGCCACGCTATCTCGATGCCATGCGTGATCTTGCCGTACTTTATTGGGAACAGGGCAAGCATGAACGCGCCCTGAGGGTTCTTGCCAGGGGACAGGAGTTCAAGGCGGGGTTCCGGGACGATGTTCTGCAAGTCGGCAATGCGCGATACGGGGTAAAGAACTACCCGGGAGCAAGGAAAGCCTATGAGCTTCTCGCCGCCTGGCAGCCGGATTTTTCCGCCGTTTATTCAAACCTTGGGTCGGTTTACCGGCACCTCCTTGAATTCGCTCAAGCGCGGCAGACTCTGAAACGGGCAGCGTTGCTCCAGCCGGACAATGATGGTGCCTACTACAATCTCGGTAATCTCGAAAAAGAGAATTCCAATGCTGCCGGGGCGATCACAATGTTCCGCCGGGCTTTGAACTGCGCGCCGGAGAAGGCCATGTTTCACTGGAACCTTTCGCTGGCACTGCTCGCGGAGGGGCAACTCGGCGAAGGTTTTGCAGAATACGAGTGGCGCTGGGAAACGGAATCCTTTCCGACAAAAAAGCGTGAGTTTGACAAGCCCGAATGGGATGGACAGCCGCTTGAAGGACGTACCCTTTTTCTCATTGCTGAACAGGGGATCGGTGATGCCCTGCAATTCCTTCGCTTCGTGCCGGATGCTGTAAAGCACGCTCAGGCCGGAAAGAAGAAGGGGCGCATTATTCTCGAGGCGCATGAGGAGGTCATTGATCTCTACAGCGAATATGCAGACATGGTTGAGCTGGTCCCGCGAACTCCGGGGGCTGAGCCGGAATTTGACTGCCACTTTGCGCAGCTTTCCCTGCCGTTGGTACTCGATGTAAAGACCCTCGATGACTTGCCGAAGGCTCCTTACATCAATGTTATCGGCAAGGACCGGTTTCCGGTGCCGGGGCTGAACGATGCGCAATTGAACGCCGGTATCGTCTGGGGCGGAAATCCTGCTTTCGCCGGGGATAATATCCGCTCTTCATCGGTTGAGCATTACGCGCCGCTTTTCGGACTGCAGGGAATCCAGTGCTACAGTCTCCAGAAAGGCCCGCGTGAAGCGGACCTGAGCAAGGCTCCAAAGTCTCTCATTCGTCTCAGCCCGGACATAAAGAGCTTCGCCGACACCGTCTCGATCGTGCGACAGCTTGATGTCACGGTGACGACCTGTACCTCTGTTGCCCATCTGGTCGGCGCCATGGGGGCGCCGGTTTTCGTCCTGCTGTCCCATAATGCGGACTGGCGGTGGCTGCAGCATCGTGTCGACAGCCCCTGGTATCCGTCCGCGCGGCTGTTCCGGCAGACACGTCCCGGTGATTGGGCCGGGGTGATCGAACGCGTGGGGGCGGCACTGACTGAATTGCGCGACCAAAAGGCTGGACGGTGAAACGGGTCCTTTTTGCCTGGGAACTTGGTGATGGGCTTGGTCATGTAAGCCGCTTGCTGCCGATCGCGCGCGCGCTTGCGAAAAATGGTGTCGACTGTGCTTTCGCGGTGCGTAATCTCATGGTTACGCACCCGGTGATCGCACGGGACGGGTTTCCGGTATTCCACGCGCCATGGGTTGAGCCTTATGCGCCGCAGGATGTCCGGCAGCAGCCGATCTCCTCGATCGGGGACGTGCTCGCGACCGTTGGTTATATCGAGCCTGAAAAGCTGATGTCGCTGGTGGAGTGCTGGAGCACAATCATCGACGCTTACGATCCGGATATCGTGGTTACCGATTATTCGCCAACTGCCGCGCTGGCTGTTTACGGTGAGCGTCCGTTTGTCTGTATCGGCGACTGGTTCACGATGCCGCCGGGAATATGGTCGGAATTCAGAACCTTCAAGGAAAGCCCCAACCGCGTCGATCCCGCCCGCCTTCTGGCGACGGTTCAGGAAGTGCAGACCCGGCGCTCGAAGCCGGTGCCGGATCGGGTCCCGGCTCTCATGCAGGGGCTCAGAAATTTTGTGCTGACGCTTCCCGAACTCGATCCTTATGCCGAGTTCAGGGAAAACACCGAGATTTCCCCTCTGAATCCCCTGCCCAAACCGCTTTCCACGGAGCCGGAGCAGGATTATTTCGGGTATCTCTCAGCGACCTATGCCGGCACGGGAAAAGTGCTGGAAGCTCTCTCGGCAAGCTCCTGGAAAGGTGAAATCTACCTGAGGGATGCCAACGAAGCTGTGCGAGAGCAATGGCGCGGCCGGGGGCTGACCATTCACACGCAACCACAATCGATGGCGGATATGGTCGGGCGGTCCAGACTTGTCATCCATCACGGAGGCCTTGGCACGCTTGAACAGGTGCTTGCAATGGGGCGTCCGCAATGCATCGTTCCCCGGCATTTCGAGCAGCTGAAGAACGGGTTATTCGCGGGCAAAAAAGGTCTCTCGACCGGGCTGCAGTCCGGAAACAGGTTTCAGCCCGAACATGTGCACCATGCCATCAATGCAATTCTGACCCAGCCTGCGTTCGAGCAGCGTGCAAAAGCTTTTGCCGCCAATCTCGACGCACGCGGACCATTCAATCTGCTTGCCCGGATCACGGATTTTATCCTATCGACGTTGAACGGGCGCTGAAGAAAAATTCCCAGCAGGAGAGAACGCACCATGGCCGTAGAGAACAAATTCCCGGGTAAGGACCTGACCGAAGACGATATCGCGGGGAAGATCCCGCTCGTCGCCAAGAAATCGCCTGACCACAAGACGGTCTTTACCTGCGGCGGTATTGAAATTGGAGGCCCGCTGATCCCGGTCATGGCCGGCCCGAATACGGTCGAGAACGAAGAGATGATCGTCGAGAGCGCGAAGGCGATCAAAGCCGCGGGCGGTCACTTCCTGCGCGGCGGCGCTTTCAAGCCGCTGAGCTTCCCCTATCGCAGCCCGAAATTCTTCGAGAGCCGGGAAGACGGCCTGAAATGGCTGACCGTCGCGAAGCAGGAAACCGGTCTGCCGATCGTCACCGAGGTGATGGAAATCGACAAGATCGAGATCGTCGCCAAACATGCCGACATGCTGCAGATCGGCACGCGGAACATGCAGAACTATCCGCTGCTGACCGAGGTCGGCAAGACGGGCATGCCGGTGATGCTGAAGCGCGGTTATGGTTCCTCGCTGCGGGACTGGCTGATGGCGGCGGAATATATTGCGCTTGAGCATGACCGGCTGGGCATCGAGCAGCGGATCGTGCTGTGCGAGCGCGGTGTCGTGGCGCCGCATACGCATCGGGCAACCTCCCGGTTTCTGCTCGACCTCCAGGTCGTGCCGGCAGCTCAGGAAGTCACGCACTTGCCGGTGATGACCGACCCGTCCCACGCCACATTCTGGCAGCCCTGGGTCAAGTCGATGATGCTGGCGTCTGTTGCCGCCGGTGCTGACGCACTGATGCTGGAAGTGCATCCGGACCCGCGCAATGCGGCGGTGGACCCGCTTCAGGCGAGTTCTTTCGCGGAATTCGATGACATGATGAAGGCAATGCGCCCGATCGCGACGGCCATTGGCCGGACACTTGATGTCGGCAGCAATACCTGACTGATTTGACCTGGTTGGATCGGTCTGGCCGATTTGAATAGAGAGAAGAAAGAGATCGCTTGCGTCAGGATGCGGCTTTCAGCCCGTCCTGACGTTTCTTCCTGATCTGGTTTGCGTCGTCGCGGATCAGATCGTCCATCTCTTCTTCGCGCTCTTCCAGCGTTTTAGGCGTCGCGCTGTGATCCAGGCGGCGAATTGCCAATGTGATGGCAATCCAGAAAAAGGCTGCAATGCCTGCAAAGATCCCGGCGATCATTGAGGCGGACTGGATATATTCTAGGAACATGACCTGTTGCCAAGGATGAATGGAAGTCCCGCAGCGGGAGTGACCGACTCTATGGGGATGTAATGGAGCGATGTCAAAGAAATTGAAGATCCTCGCCTGTTGTCATCGCATGGATTTTTCGGGGGCGCCCCTCCTGTTGCACCGATTGTTGGCGGCGCTGGCGGACAAACACGACATTACGTTATTGCGGCCGAACAGCTCGGCGATCGCGCCCGGTCTGGTTCAAGATTATGAGGCGGCTGGTATTTTGATCGTCCGGGAAGCGCGGCCGCAGGAATACGATCTCGTTATTGCGAATACGCTGGCCTGCGCGGAGATCGTGCTCAAGATCGCTGGCAAAGTGCCTACGCTTTACTGGGTTCATGAGCCACGGGACGGCCTGACGTCCATTCTCAAGGGGCGGACCCCTGCCGAGCCGTTTTTGCGCGCCGACAGCGTCGTCTTTCCGACCCGTTGGCAGGCGGAGGAGCTGTACGCGCCTTATCTGCAGGGGCGGCAAGTGGATATCGTACCTTATGGGATCCCGCCACGAGGTGGCCAGCCCGAGAAACCGTTTTCCTTGCCGGAAGGCGCGACGTCGCTGCTGCAGCTCGGCTGGATCGCGTCGCGCAAGGGCCAGGATGTTACTCTGGTGGCACTCGACATACTCGACGATCCGAATGTTCATGTGTTCATGGCGGGCTCGCCTGACGTCACTCCCGTCTTCGCCGAACGCCTGAAGGCAAAGGTCGCAAACTCACCGCGGCTGTCTCGGCAAGTGCATTTCCTGGGCTCGATCTCTCCGGCCGAGGTCGATGCCTATCTCACCCATGTGGACGCGATGATCTTCCCGACCAACGACGATCTGATCAGCGTCTCCATCTTGGAGGCGATGGCACGCAAGACCTGTGTCATCTCCAGCGATTTTGGTCCGATACCGGAAACGGTTGTGGATGGCGAGACCGGCCTGCTGTTCCCGGTCCGCGATGCTAATCGTTATGCGGACTGTATCCGGCGGCTTATGACCGACAAGGCGCTTTGTCAGCGTATCGCAGAGGGCGGATACGAAATTGGCCGGCGAAAACACGGTTTCGCGGCGCATGTCGACGCGATGGAAGCCGTTTTCCTGCGCACGGCGAACGTTTAAATATAGGCCGTGCCGTAATCCGGCCCTGAGCTTTTCTGTAAATTCTCCGTACAGCCTTGGATGCCGCTCATATGGGCTGGCTCGCACCGTCCGCGTGCGTTCGGTGATTGACTCCTTTGCGGCTACAATATAAAAACATAAAGACATCTTTATATGATTGTGTCTGGGCGGATTGTTTGGCTGAATCGATGGAAACTTTGCTGCAGGGCCTCCGGGCCGTCTCCGAGCCGACGCGATTGCGCATTCTGATGCTGTGCGCGCATGCCGAATTGTCCGTGACGGAGCTGGTGCAGGTTTTGGGGCAAAGCCAGCCCCGGGTTTCCCGTCATCTGAAGCTGATGGTCGAGGCCAATCTGCTGGAGCGCCACCAGGAAGGCAGCCGCGCTTTCTATCGGATGAGCGAAGACAGCGACGTGTCGGATCTCGCCCGCATGCTGGTCGATCTGACGCCGGATGATGATGACGTCATCTCCGTCGATCTGGAGAGGCTGGATGAGATCAAGCTGCAGCGCGCCCAGGTGGCCGAGGAATATTTCCGCCGGAATGCGCAGAACTGGGAAGATATGCGCGGTCAGCATATCGATGACGAAAGCGTCGATACACGCCTGAAACGCCGTATCCTCAGCGCGCCGGTGCGCGATCTGCTCGATATCGGCACCGGAACGGGGCGCGTGCTGCGCCTTGTTGGCGAGGATGTCCGGGCTGCTGTCGGGGTCGATAATTCCCGCGAGATGCTGGCGATTGCCCGCAGCTATCTCGATCAGGAAGTGTTGCGGAACTGCCAGGTCCGGCATGCCGATATGTACCGTCTGCCGTTCCCGGCACACCGGTTCGACGCGGTCACGGCCAACATGCTGATGCATTACGCCGACAACCCGGCGGACATGGTGCGCGAGGCGGCGCGGGTATTGCGCCCGGGAGGCCGGCTTGTGCTGGTCGATTTTGCCTCTCATGACCTTACGGACCTGCGGGAACGTCATGCCCATCGCTGGCTCGGATTTTCCGATGCCGATGTGGAGCGGCTGTTCGCAAAGGCCGGCCTTGAAATCCAGGATGTCGAGCGGATCGACGGTGGAGACCTCACAGTGTGTATCTGGACCGGCAAGAGCCGGATTGAAATTGCCAATGATCTTGTGGCGGAGGCGCTCTGATGGCCGAGAAACTTTCTGTCAGCTTTGAATTTTTCCCGCCCTCCAGCGAAGCTGCCGAAGCGCGCCTGTGGAACACGGTGGAAAAGCTCGCCCCTCTCGGCCCGGCTTTCGCCTCGGTCACCTACGGTGCCGGCGGAACCACGCGGGAGCGGACCCTGAAAGTGGTGCAAAAGCTCAAGAATGACGGACGTATGGAGCCTGCGGCGCACCTGACCTGCGTCGGTGCCGACAAGGCCGAGATCGATGGCATCGCCAGGGGCTGGCTTGAGGCTGGCATCTCCCGGCTGGTCGCCCTGCGTGGCGATCCGCCCCAGGATACCGGGCGCTACCAGCCGCACCCGAATGGGTATCAGAATGCGGCGGATCTGGTCTCCGGACTGCGTAAGATCGGAGACTTCGACATTTCCGTCGCGGCCTATCCGGAGGCGCATCCTGACTCCCCGTCAGAGGTGGCGGATATCGCCAATCTCAAGGCGAAGATCGATAATGGTGCCAACCGCGCGATCACCCAGTATTTCTTCGATGTCGATCTGTTCCTGCGTTTTCGGGACAAGGTCGCGGCGGCGGGCATTGATGCACCGTTGGTGCCGGGTATCATGCCGATTGGCCATTTCGGCCGGATGGTGAATTTCAGCAAGCGCTGCGGGGCTTCGGTGCCGGATTGGCTGTTCGAGCGGTTCGAGGGCCTGGACGATGACCCGGAAACGCGCGAGCTGGTTGCCGCCAGCACTGCTGCCGATCTCTGCCATCGTCTGATTGAGGAAGGCGTGACGGATTTCCACTTCTACACCCTCAATGTGCCGTCGCTGACCTTCGCCACTTGCCATCTCCTTGGCATGCGTCCGAACCTGTCGGAGGCCGCATGACGGAAGTGGGCGAGCGCATCCCGCATGCTGCTCCGGCCCCGGCCTCGCAGCTTGCGCGCTGGGTCGGCAAGAGCGGCTGCGTCGAGGCGCTGAATATCGAGCGCCCGAAGCTGGTGATGAAGGTGCACCGGCGCTTCGTGAAAGCGGGCGCCGAGGTGCTTTTCACCAATTCCGGCGGGGCCGCTCCGCAGCTCCTGCGCAGTTTCCGCATGTTCGATGAGGCCTTCGCCGTCAGTTATCTCGGTGCCGAACTGGCCCGGACGGTGGCGGACGAAGCGGCTCATCAAGTACTGGTGATCGGCGATGTCCGGCTGCCATCGCGAGTCCCGGTCACGGGCTTCATGACGGAAGATGAAATCGAGTCCGCCACGCGTTGTCTTGTCTCCGCACAGGTTGCGGGGGGCGTCGATGCGGTGTTGATCGATGTCGCGGCCCGTCCCGGGCATGTGGCGGCGGCAATGAACGGGGCCCGCTGGGGCATGACCGAGGCCGAGCAGAAGGTCCCCCTGATGCTGTTACTGCGCCCGGCATTGCATCCCGGCAAGTTTGATCGTGCGCAGACCCATGAAGATCTCGCCCAGTCCGCCGCGCTGGCCGCGACCATGCAGGTGGCCGCGATCGGCGTGAACCCGGGCGATATCCCTGAAACCGCTCCGGCACTGCTGGAGCATGTCTTGCCGTACTGGAAGGGGGCGGTAGCCCTCAGCCCGGCGGCGGATGCCAATACGGTGCGGACGCTGTGCGAGGACCCGATGCTGGGCGGGCGGCTCGCCTTCCTGCCGTCATCCTCGCCACGCGACCTCCGCCGCGTTATCAAAACAAGCCTCGGGGCCACCACGCTGGTCCGGAGAAGGAAAAGTAAATGAAACGGGAAGACCGGATCAAAGCCTTCGAAACCCTGCTTGGCGAACGCATCTTCGTGATGGATGGTGCCATGGGGACCATGGTGCAGGGCTACAGCCTGGACGAAGCCGGATATCGTGGTGAACGCTTGGCGGACCATGGCTCCGACCTGCGCGGGAACAACGATATCCTCAACCTGACCAGGCCGGAAATCGTCGAGGAGATCCATCGCGCCTATTTCGAGGCCGGTGCCGATATTGTCGAGACCAATACCTTCAGTGCGACCACTATTGCCCAGGCCGACTATGCTGCCGAAGACCTGGTCTATGAGCTGAATTACGAAGGCGCGCGGCTTGCCCGGAAAGCGGCGGATGAAGCCGAAGCCGCGGAGCCGGGCCGGATCTGTTTTGTCGCCGGTGCGCTCGGCCCGACCAACCGGACGGCCTCGATCTCCCCGGACGTCAACGATCCGGCTTTCCGCAACACCAATTTCGATGAATTGGCCGAGGCCTACAAGGAAGCCGCGCGCGGCTTGATCGAGGGCGGTGCCGACCTGCTGCTGGTGGAGACCATTTTCGATACGCTGAACGCTAAGGCGGCGCTTTTCGGGATCGACGAGCTGGCGGAAGAGACCGGCATCCGGTTGCCGCTGATGATCTCCGGCACGATCACGGATCTTTCCGGCCGCACGCTTTCGGGCCAGACGCCGGAAGCCTTCTGGAACTCGGTGCGGCATGCCAAACCGGTCAGCGTCGGCCTCAATTGTGCGCTCGGAGCACATCAGCTGCGCGGTTTTCTGGCGGAGCTTTCCCGCGTTGCCGAGACGCGCGTCAGTGCCTATCCGAATGCCGGTCTGCCGAATGCTTTCGGCGGTTATGACGAAACCCCGGACGAGACCGGGGGAGAGATTGGTGCCTGGGCCCGTGACGGCCTGGTCAACATCGTTGGAGGCTGCTGCGGCACCACGCCGGATCATATCCGGGCCATTGCGGAGGCGGTCAAGGACGTGCCGCCACGTGACATTCCCAAACCGCCGCGACGCATGCGGCTTTCCGGCCTTGAGCCGTTCGAGGTGCCGGCATGAGCGACGAAACCGTAACGACTGAAACCGGCGCCCGCTTCGTCAATATCGGCGAGCGGACCAATGTCACCGGCTCGGCCCGCTTCAAGCGGCTGATCCTGGAAGGCGATTACGAGACCGCGCTGGATGTTGCCCGTCAGCAGGTCGAGAGCGGCGCCCAGATCATCGATATCAACATGGATGAAGGGATGCTGGATTCGAAAGCGGCGATGGTCCGCTTTCTGAACATGATCGCGTCGGAGCCGGATATTTCCAAGGTGCCGGTGATGATCGACAGCTCGAAATGGGACATCATCGAGGCTGGCCTGAAATGCGTTCAGGGCAAGTCGGTGGTGAATTCCATCAGCCTGAAAGAAGGCGAGGAACCGTTCCTGAAGCAGGCGAGGCTGGTCCGGCGCTATGGCGCTGCCGTCGTCGTCATGGCGTTCGACGAGGAAGGGCAGGGGGATACCGCCGATCGCAAGTTCGAAATCTGCAAAAGATCCTACGACTTGTTGGTCGGGACTGTCGGCTTCGTGCCGGAAGACATCATCTTCGATCCCAATATCTTCGCCGTGGCGACCGGGATCGAGGAGCATAACGATTACGGCCGGGCCTTCATCGAGGCTACGCGCCGGATCCGCAAGGAGCTGCCCGGCGCCCATGTCTCCGGCGGCCTCTCGAACCTCTCTTTCTCCTTCCGGGGCAACAATTCGGTCCGCGAGGCGATCCATGCCGTCTTCCTGTTCCATGCCATCAAGGCGGGCATGGATATGGCGATCGTCAATGCGGGGGCGCTTCCGGTCTATGAGGATATTCCCGAGGATCTGCGGGAGCGGGCGGAAGACGTGGTGCTTAACCGCCGCGACGATGCCACCGAACGCCTTCTGGAAATCGCCGAGAGTTTCAGGGGCCAGGCAAAGGCCAAGGAAGCGGATCTCACCTGGCGCGAACAGGATGTGTCGGGCCGGCTCTCTTATGCGCTGGTTCACGGTATCACCGACTTCATCGATGAGGATGTGGAGGAAGCCCGCCTTTCCCTCGGCCGTCCACTGGACGTGATCGAAGGCCCGCTGATGTCCGGCATGAATGTCGTCGGCGACCTGTTTGGCGCGGGCAAGATGTTCCTGCCCCAGGTGGTCAAGAGCGCGCGGGTGATGAAGAAGGCCGTGGCGATCCTGCTGCCCTACATGGAGCAGGAAGCGGACGGCAAGGCCCGCTCGAACGGCAAGATCTTGATGGCGACCGTGAAGGGCGATGTGCACGATATCGGCAAGAATATCGTCGGCGTCGTCCTGCAATGTAACAATTACGAGGTCATCGACCTTGGTGTCATGGTGCCGTCCGCCAAGATCCTTGAGACCGCCAAGGCGGAGAAGGTCGACGCCATTGGTTTGTCCGGCCTGATCACGCCGAGCCTGGAAGAGATGTCCTATGTCGCTTCGGAGATGAAGCGGGAGGGCATGAGCGTGCCGCTGCTGATCGGCGGGGCGACCACCAGCAAGGTGCATACGGCCGTGAAGATTGCCCCGAACTATGACGGGCCGGTGGTTTATGTCACCGATGCATCGCGGGCGGTTGGTGTGACCGGCAACCTGTTCTCGGCCAGCAACAGCCAGAATTACGCTGGCGAAGTGGCCAACGAATACGAAAAGATCCGGGCGCATCATGCACGTGGCAACAGCGGGGCGAAACGCCTGACGCTGGAGCAGGCGCGGGAGAATGCCACCAAGATCGACTGGGGCTCTTACGAGCCGCCGAAGCCGTCCTTCCTCGGGACGAAAGTTTTCGACAATTACGATCTCGCCGAACTGGCTGAACGGATCGACTGGAAGCCGTTTTTCCAGGCCTGGGAGCTGCATGGCCGGTTCCCGGAAATCCTGGACGATCCGAAGGTCGGGGAGACCGCGCGTTCGCTCTATGATGACGGGCGCCGGATGCTTGACCGGATGATTTCCGAAGGCTGGGTCCGAGCACGTGCCGTGGTCGGCTTCTGGCCGGCGGCGGCGGACAAGGACGACATCGTGTTGTTCTCTGACGACAGCCGCGCCGAGCGCCAGGGCGTGCTGCATACACTCCGCCAGCAGCGCATTCACAGCCGCGCCGACCGGGCGAATCTGGCGCTGTCCGATTTCATTGCACCGCTGGAGACCGGGCTTGCCGATTATATCGGCGGTTTCGTGGTGACGGCGGGTGAGGAGTTCGACGCACGGGCGAAGCTCCTCGAAGCCGAGCACGAGGATTATGACGCGATCCTGATGAAAGTGATCGGCGACCGGCTGGCCGAGGCTTTTGCCGAGCGCATGCATGAGCGGGTGCGCACGGAGTTCTGGGGCTATGCCCCCGGCGAGGCCCTCAGTAATGAGCAGCTGATCTCCGAGGATTATCGCGGTATCCGTCCGGCACCAGGCTATCCTGCCTGCCCGGACCATACGGAAAAGCCCGAACTGTTCCGCTTGCTCGACGCCGAGACGGCAACCGGTGTGTCTCTCACGGAGAGCAACGCCATGTGGCCCGCTTCCTCCGTCTCCGGCTTCTACTTCTCGCACCCGGAATCGCGCTATTTCGGCCTTGGCCGGATTGGCCGCGATCAGGTTGCCGATTATGCCGCGCGCAAGGGAGCGACGGTGGAAGAGGTCGAGCGCTGGCTGGCTTCGAACCTCGATTACGACCCGAAGGCCGCGGCGGCGTAGGATCAGGGATTCCCGTTTTTTATCAGACGGGTTAGGCTCTGTCCGTACGTTGTTGCGAGAACCGGAGGCTGGTCGTGGAGGAAACACCAAGGGACAGAGTGTTCCGTGAGGAACTGGCCGATCCTGAACGTTTGAAAGTACATATCGGCCGGCTGATCTCTCTCCTCGACGAGCGTCTAGAGAACAAGAACAAGCGGTATCTCGTCTATGTGCTCGCCCAGCAGAGCCGGATGGGGCACCTGATCGCCGAGCCGTGGTGCCTGAATACAATGTTCCGGGGACAGTATGACGATATCGTCATTGTCACCGGGCTGGGCGCGGATGCGGCTAATTCAGCGGTTTTTGAGTACCTGCAGTCAGAATTCACGGTGATCGAGACCGATGACATTATCCTGACGACCATGGGCTTCATCGATGCCGGTGGTTTCGGGGTGGGGAATTATGACTTCTATCTGAGATCCCCACAGACGCTATATAAGGAATTCACCAAGCAATTGGCGAATGGCATGCCGCACCGGTTCTTTTCAGTGCCTGACAGTGTACGGGATGCAGCGCAAAAATTTCTTGATCAGTCGATCGCAGACCCGTCGCGCCCCTATGTGGTGCTGCATGTTCGTGATGCCGGTTACGCACCGGATATGCCTTATCATTCGTTCCGATTCACCCCGATCGAAGCCTATCGCGAGGGAGTGAAATTCCTGCTTGATAATGGGTATGCGGTGATCCGGATCGGCGATGTCGCAAGCCCAGCACTCGATCTTACTGATCCGAATTATCTGGAAGCCATGCGGCACGAAGCGCATGATCGAGCGTTTGATTTCGGGCTGATAGGGGGCTGCGCATTTGGCATTTGCACGCAATCGGGACCCTTCTCAATATTCCAGTCGTTGGGCAGGCCATTCCTGGTGACCAACGCCTATCCAATCTCGTCCTGGGGCTTTTTGCCTCATGAACTGTCGATCTTTACCCATTATGTCCGGGAGGATGGTGAGCGGCTTTCGTACCGTGAGATGGGGCATGCGAACCTGACAGGAATTCCGACTGCGAATGCGCTCAAGCTTGCAGGCCTCCGAGTGGAGAACAATAGCGCAGGGGAAGTTCTCGCGGGGGTCAAGGAAATGGTCCGGTTTGTTGAGGATAAAGCGGCGCCGGATCTGGAGGTGCAGAAACGCTTCCTGGAAATCACGGCAGAGTTCGATGAAACTGTTCGTGGTACGAAAACACAAGGGGTGATGCCGACGCGATGGCCCCAGCGGTTGTGTTCCGCGCATCTGGAATCGGATCCTGATTTCCTGAGGTAATAAAGGTTGCGGGAGGACTGTTTTGCAAAATGGCAGGTATCAAAGATTGATAGGTTTTGGCACGTAATGAAAAGTGCTGAAGCGGGAGGTCTCGACAAATCCGAGTTTTCGGTACAGTGCGAGAGCGCCAATATTGGTGTCCTGTGTCGCAATGAGTGCGCAATCAGCCAGCCCGGCATAATGGGAAAGGGCTGCTTTGATAAGCGCCGCACCGATCCCCTGTCCTTGATGAGCTTGTGAGACGGCGATCAGATCCACGGTCATGGTACGGTCCTGAAGAAGACAGCCGTTGAAGCCTGCGATCTCCCCGTCTGCATCCCAGATGAAGGTTTTGTCTGTCCTCCCATTGATCTCGTTCCGTGCCCAGGCGGCTTTTATCTGATTTGCCATACTTTCAGAGACCATCGGGTCTGCGTGATATCTGTCCGATTGGAAAACGGCTTCTGCGATGCTTGCGCAGGAGTCCGCATCCTGTGAATTTGAAAACCTGATGTTTGGCGGGCTGACGTGATGATCCTCGGCGCTGAGATCGCGTGCGAGTTGGACGAGAGTCTCTATTTTCCGGAACGCACACTCTTTTGGCGGGGCATTCCACGTTGCCGGCAAACGGGTTGAGACAAGGATGGCGTCTTCCGGCACGAACTTGCGTATGTCCGGAAGTTCCGCTTCATCTTCAATTTCCAGACGATAGACGGCGCCTCCAAGTATGGAGCTGTCGAAGGGTTGTTTTACCAGTGTCGCCATATCGAAAATACCCGGAGCAAACGCCCGAAATCATTGATGTTGATAGATTGCACGGCCCATCCTCCGACCGATAGGAATTCTTGAGCCGGGTGGTGAAAACATAATTATGATCAATATTCCGGGCATTACCTTTATAATTCCCGTGGATGTTACCAGATAAGGCGTATAGCTTGCCGTGCATCGTCTGGGCACGGGGGCATTTGTTTCAGAGAGCCGGTTTAGAAATTTTGGAGTGGGCGTTCCGTATTGACGGCTAAAGCAAAGCTTTTTCTGAAGATTGCTGTCAGTTGTATCTTGATCGGGTCATTGATCTATCAGGTGGATCTTTCGCGCCTGCTCTCCGCGGCCCTCACGCCGTCTCTTCCGCTGCTGGCCTGCGTCGTCGGCATTGTCATCCTTCAGTTCTTTATCGGTGCCTGCCGCTGGTTCCTGCTGATCCGGGGAACCGGGGTGCCTCTGTCTCCCTGGCAGACATTTAGAATCCTGCTGGCGGGAATGTTCTTCAACCAGGCACTTCCAGGCTCCCTCAGTGCCGATACGGTCCGTATCTGGCTTGTCAGCCAGCACGGCTTGCCGCTGTCCCGCGCTGCAAGCACCGTGCTGCTTGATCGCACGGCAGGCCTTGTATCCGTTCTGACACTTCTGGTCGTGACCAGTGTGACAGTCGCGAAGGTCGCGCCGGATCCCACTCTCGATACTGTTGCGATTCTTGTGGTGGGCGGGGCGCTCGTCCTGTTGGCGATGGGGCTTTCCAGCGCAGACTGGATTGCGGACATGATCGAGGATCACCGGTTTGGCCGTCCTTTCGCTGCAATGCTCCGCGATTCCCGGGTGCTCTGGCGGGCGGGGTACCGATCCGCCATCATCATCGGCCTGAGTTATCTGCTGCATGTCATCAGCGCGTTCGGGCTTTGGGTAGTGTTCCAATCGATTTCGGTCGAGGTCGATTTCCTGATGGTGCTCGGTGCTTTGCCGCTGGTGATTCTCGGCACCTTGCTGCCAATCTCCGTCGGCGGCTGGGGGGTGCGGGAAGGCTTGATGGTCGGGATTTTCGCGATGACCGGCATGTCGCTGGAGCATGCACTGGCAGCATCCATTCTCTGGGGGCTGTCAGTAATTGTCGCGGCGAGTCTTGGCGGACTGCTCTGGGTGCTGAGCCGCCCGGTCGTGGAACGCGCCGAGAGTGTGACAGAGGCCGCTGGCGGTCCGGCAGCCTAGCGCTCGTAAAACCCCCGAACCACACCGATAAGATAATCCAGCTCGGCTGTTGAAAGATGCTGGTCCGCCGGGAAGCTGATGATCGTTTCCGCATGCCGGTCTGTCACCGGGAAGGCGCCGTCCGGATAGCCGAGATGGCGCAGGGCATCCTGTTTGTAGAGCGGGATCGGATAATGCACCTTGGCGTCGACCCGGTGTGCGTGACAGTGGGCCAGTAATTCATCCCGCCGTTCGGCATAAACCACGTAATTCAGATAGACGGAACGTTCTTCCGGGCCTTTGGCGGCACGCCGGACGGGAAGTGTGATCTCGGGCACATCCGCGAAGGCCGCATCGTAGCGCTCGGCTGCCTTGATCCTGCCGGCGACGATCTCCTCAACCCGGGCGACAATCCATTTGCCGACCACCGCCTGCACGGAATCGAGGCGCGTATTGTAGCCGAGGATTTCCATCTCATCGCGATTGCGCAGGCCGTGATTGCGCAAGAGCCGGCACATCCGGTCCATCTCGGGGTCGTCGGTGACGATGACACCGGCGTCACCCCAGACATTGATGATCTTGAGAGGGTGCATGGAGAACCCGCCAGCGATGCCCCAGGTCCCAGCCGGGCGTCCGGCTTCGGTAGCCAGCAGGCTCTGGCAGGCATCCTCGACAACCGGAAGGCCGTATTTTTCGGCAATCTCCGTGATCCGGGTCATGTTCGCCATGTCGCCGGCCAAATGGACGGGCATGATCGCTTTGGTGCGCGGTGTGATCGCAGCCTCGATCTGGTGGGGGTCGATCCCGAACGTATCGTCGCAATCGACAAAGACAATCCGCGCGCCGGTCTCTGAGATGGCACCCGCAGTGGCGTAAAAGGTATTGGCGGCGGTGATGACCTCGTCGCCGGGTCCGATGCCGAGCGCCTTCAACGGAATTTTGAGGGCATCCGTGCCGGAGCCGACGCCAATGGCGTATTTCGACCCGGCGGCCTCTGCAAACATCTCCTCGAATTCGCCGACGACCTTGCCGAGGGTAAAGTCTGTCGAGCGGACCAGCGCGCGCAGCTCGTCGAAGATCTCGTCGACGTCGGCGAACTGCTGTTCCAGGGGCGAATAACGGACCTGCGTGGGCGGGTTGGCGGTTTCGTTCGCCTCAGAGGCCATCAGAACGGCCCCTTGAAGAAAGGATCGGGCACGTCGAGCGGGAGGTCCCTGCGGTCGGCCAGGATCTCTTCCTCGATGGCGGAGATCTTGGCGTCGTCCAGCCCCATTATTTCAGCCGCGGTGCGGGCGATCCGGGCGGCATCCGGGTAGAAGCCCTTGACCAGCCCGCGTGAGCTCGGTGTCGGGTGATCCGGCAGGCCGAGGCGGACGGGTGCAGCGTCCAGCAAGTCGAAACAGCGGCTTGTCACCTCGGAAGCGATTTCGGCGCCGATGCCGAACATCCGGAACCCGGTATCGACGGTCATCAGCCGCCCGGTACGGGCTACGCTTTCGACAATCGGATCGAGATTGAGCGGCCGGATGACACGCAGGTCGAGCACCTCGACCGGATATCCGGCTTCCGCCAGCTTGTCGGCGGCGCGGACGGCTTCCAGCGTCATGTAGGAGGTGGCAACGATGGTCAGCCCATCGCCCTCGCGCACGGTGCGAGGGCCGTCGAGCGGGCGGTGGACGTAACCTTCCTCGACCGGACTTGTCGTGTAGTGCGACCAGCGGTGCTCGATCACGACCACCGGATTGTCGTCCTCGACGGCGGCGGCGATCATGCCTTTCGCGTCCTCGGCGAAGGCCGGCATGATGACTTTCAGGCCGGGCACATGGGCGAAGATCGCTTCCATGCTTTGCGAATGTTCCGGTCCCTGACCCCAGCCGCGCCCGACAATCATGCGCAGGACGAGCGGCACGTTGTGGCGACCGTTGCTGACATAGTGGGCCTTGGCGGCATTGTTCAGGATCTGCTCCAGCGCGAGCAGGGCGAACTCGACACGTTGCAGACTGACCACTGGGCGCTTGCCGGCCATCGCAGCGCCGATGGCGATGCCGATCAGCCCGTTCTCGGCGATCGGCATTTCGATCATCCGGTCGTGGCCGATATGTTTGCCGATATCCTTCAGTGTGCCGAACAGGGCGGCCGGGTCCTCGACACCTTCGCCGAAGAAGATCACCGATGGATCGCGCCGCGCCGCTTCAAGCAGGCCGTCGCGGATGGCGGTGCCCATGTTTATCACCGGTGCGTCCGGTGCACTGGTTGCTTCAGGCATAGACATGGGCGAGGGCCTCGGTCGGTTCCGGCAGCGGGGAGGTGATGGCAAAAGCAAACGCGTCGTTCACCTCTGCCTGAGTGTTTTTCTCAAGATCCGCAAAGCTGGCCGCACCGAGCGTCCCGCTCGCTTCAAGCGTCTTGCGATAGCGTTCCAGAGGATCCTGGAGGTGCCAGGTCTGGAACTCTTCCTCGGTCCGGTAGCCGATATGATTGTCGTAGTTCGGCCCGCAATGTTCCCGCCACCGGTAGGTATCGAGTTGCAGGAATGTCGGGTTGCCGGAGCGCGCGGTCTCGACAGCCCATAGCGCTGCCTCACGGACGGCTTCAAGGTCGTTGCCGTCGACATGCCGATGCTCGATACCGTGGGCGGCTGGAATGTTCGTCAATGGACGATCCGGCTGTTGGTCTGCCAAGTTGGTATAGACCGAATAGAGATTGTTCTCGCAGGCATAGACAATCGGCAGGCCGCGCAGCTTGGCGAAATTGGCGGATTCGTGGAACACGCCTTCCTCAAGGCAGGCGTCCCCGAGGAAGGAGATCGTGACCTTGCCGTTGTTGTCGAACTTGTCCGATAGCGCCGTGCCGGTGGCCAAGGGGATCGAGCTTGCGACGATCGGGATGCTGGCCATCATGCCGACATCTGGGTCCATCAGATGCATGGACCCGCCACGGCCGCCGATGCAGCCATCGCGCTTGCCGTAGATCTCGGCCATCATCGCCTTCAGGTTCCCGCCCTTGGCAAGATAGTGCGCGTGGGAGCGGTGGCTGCTGAAGAGACGGTCGTCGGGCATCAGCCCATCGCACACGCCGACGGCGGAGGCTTCCTGACCGATGGAAAGATGCACCGGGCAGCGCATTTCCTGCTCGGCATAACGTTGCGCGATGGTCTCCTCGACCAGACGGATGCGCAGCATCTGTTTCAGGCAGCGCAGCCTGTAATCGTTCCCGGCGTCGGTCATTTCCCCAGCTCCGGCGTCAGATGAAGTTGATATGCATGGGCTGTTCGCCCTTCATTTCCGGAAGGTCGAAATCGCCCTTCTGGTAGCCGTCGAGGAACTCGTTGACCTTGTGCTGCAGGCACAGGCTGCCGCACATCTTCTGGGCGTTGAAATCCGGGCTGGCGAGGTAGTTCATCACTTCCCAGTAGCGGTCGCTGTAGAAGATGTCGCGGAACCGTTCCTC
>NZ_CAXBDC010000009.1:0-76035 GCF_963974195.1 uncultured Nisaea sp. | reverse complement strand
AATTCGGGAACAGCTGATCGACATGCTCGATGATCACCTGCTCGATGGCGATGAAGCGAATATCCTTGCCCGGCAGACGGACGAAACGGCCCACCTGTGCCGGAAGCGGAAGCAGTGCTTCCATGTCGATGGCATTGGAAGCATCCGTGAGCTGCATCGCGAGGCAGACACCACCGTTCGGCAGAAACGGAAACGGGTGCGCCGGATCGATAGCGAGCGGTGTCAGCAGCGGGAAGATCTGGTCGATGAAATGACCTTCCAGCCATTTCCGGTCCGCGGCGGTGAGATCGGCTGCCGTCACGAGATGGAACCCGGCGGTCCGCAGCTCCCCAAGCAGCATCGAAAGATACTGCTGCTGTACCGTGATCAGTTCCGCTGCCTTTTCCGCGATAGCAATGAGCTGACTGGTCGGGGACAGGCCGTCCGCGCTCGGCGTGGTTACGCCAGCATTCACCATGCCTTTCAGGCCGGCAACGCGGACAGTGTAAAACTCATCAAGGTTGGAGGCGGAAATGGAAACGAACCGCAGCCGCTCCAGCAGCGGGTGCGCCGTATTGTTCGCTTCCTCCAGAACCCGGGCGTTGAAGCCGAGCCAGGACAATTCCCTGTTAAAAAACCGCTCGGGCGATGAAATGTCGACCTTTGCAGTGCTTTCCGGCTGACTCTCGCTCACGGAACCGTCTCCTCGTCATGACAATTTTGCGAGCCTTCGCGCATAAACAGCGCTTCATTGCTGTCATAACACAAGTCGGCCCGGGACATGGAATATCCCGGGCCGGACCCTAATCGTGTCACGTTTCAGTTCGATGACAGTCGCGGGCAGTTTCTGCCCGAAAGTGCCTCATACCGAACTACATGGTGCTGCGGAAGGCCCCGCCATCCATCAACAGGTTCTGGCCGTTGATGAACCCGGCATGGTCGCTGCACAGGAATGCGCAGGTCTGACCGAATTCATCCGGGGTTCCGAACCGGCCCGCCGTATGGGCGGCGGCCTGCTCTGCGTAATAGGTCTCGAAATTGACGCCTGCTTTTTCAGCGTGCAGCTTCATGTTGCCGCGCAGCCGGTCCGTGTCGAACGGGCCAGGCAGCAGACCATTGATGGTCACGCCATCCTTCACGACTTCCCGGGCAATACCCGCACAGAAGCCGGTCAGACCGGCGCGGGCGCCGTTGGAGAGGCCGAGAATCGCGATCGGTGATTTCACGGCACCGGAGGTGATATTGACGATCCGGCCCCATTTGCGCTCGATCATGCCATCGATGGTCGCCTTGATCAGCTCAATGGCGGTCAGCATGTTCGCGTCGACAGCCTTGATCCAGTCGTCACGCGTCCAGTCCCGGAAATTGCCTGGCGGCGGGCCACCCGCATTGTTGACCAGGATATCGAGCTTGCTGTCGAACGGCGCCAGCGCCTTCGCGCGGCCTTCGTCGGTGGTGATGTCGCATGCGACGGCATGGACGGTCGCACCGGTCGCGGACCGAATTTCCTCGGCCGTTGCCTCGATTGCTTCCGGTGTCCGCGAGCAGATCGTCAGATCCGCGCCGTTTTGTGCGAGGGCCATCGCCGATGCCTTGCCAAGCCCTTTGCTCGACGCGCAGACGAGAGCTTTCTTCCCTTTAATTCCCAGATCCATGGATAATGCTCCGTTTGTTTGATTTTTTCGTTTGTGGTTCCGACGCTATCCTTTTGTCCGCACATCCAGTGCGCGGCGTGCAAGCGGTAGCGTGATCCGGCGTCCCTCTGCAAGCGACATGGCGTCAATGGTCTCAACCAGCGCCCGCGCTTCCGAAAACGATCGTTCCATACGCCCGACAAGAAAGGCCAGCACCTCTTCAGCAACGAACAATTGCCGGTCGCGAAAGAGTTTGTCCATGATTCCCGAAATCAGGGCGTCATCGGGATCACTTATCGCGACGGCCGGCAGGGCCGCGAAACGGGATTTGACGTCCGCCGGGTGCAGTTCCATGCGCGAGACCGGCGTCCTGGACAGAACCAGCAACGCTCCCCGCTGCTCCACGATCATGTTGTAGAGATGAAAGGCTGGAACCCCCGGCAATGTCTCGTCGACATTATCCAGAACGGCATAGCGGGACTGGCGCAGAAATTCCGGCAGTTTCTCCACCGCCAGATCAGCGGGGCGCAACATGACCGCCCCGGATTTCCGGGCCCAGACCTCAGCCAGATGACTTTTTCCGGAAGCTTCCGGGCCATGAACATTGAGGCCCCAGGTCGAGTCCGGCCAGGACGGCCAGGAATCAATCCAGGCCGTTGCCGCCTCGTTGCAGGCCGAGACGTGATATTCACCGCGATCGAAGGCTGGCCTGTGCTGCAGGGACAAGGGAAGTTGCCCGCCCCCGCCGCCGATCAGCCGCGATCCCTTGTTCTCTTCACTCATAAGATATCCGCCGGTTCGATCTCAGCGCACGCCGTCATCCGTCTCATCATCCACCGGCGGAATGCCATGCAGATGGAGCGGACTGGCGAGATAGCGGGACAGGGCAAAACGGATCACCACGCCGATAACCGCGGCAACCGGAACAGCGATCAGCACACCAAGGAAACCAAACAATGTCCCCCCCGCCAGCAAGGCGAAGATCACCCAGACCGGATGCAGCCCAACCGCCTCGCCAACCAGATTTGGCGTCAGGAAATTTCCTTCGATAGCCTGCCCGGCGACAAACACGGCGGCAACGATGGCGATGGGGGTCAGGGAGTCGAACTGCATGGCGGCAAGCCCGATGCTCAACAGTCCGCCGAAGATCGACCCGACAAAGGGCACGAATGAGATCAGCCCGGAGAACAGACCGATGATGACGCCGAAATCCAGCCCCGCGAGAGACAGACCCACAGCATAGAACACACCGAGGATGAGGCAGACCGACCCCTGCCCCCGCACGAAGGACGCCAGTGTTTCATCGATGATGCTGGCCTGTTCCCTGATCGTCTTCGCCTGCCCGCGCGGCAGCCAGCCGTCCACCGTCTCCACGATACGGTCCCAGTCCCGCAGCAGATAGAAGGCGACAATCGGGGTGATCACCAGAAGCGACAGAAGATTGGCCAGGGCAGCGCCGCCGCTCAGAAGCTGGCCCGCCACGGAAATAAGCCATTCACCGGCCTTCGCCGCGATGGCCGAGAAATTAAGCTCTTCCGCGCCACCGTTGCCGAGCCAGGTCCGGGCCAGCCCCACGATAGGATCCGCAAAAGCCAGGAGCCTCTCCAGATAACCGGGCAGCGATTTGGCGAGCAAGACAGACTGGGCCTGAACCAATGGCACCAGCAGCAAAAGCGCCCCGATGCCGGCGCAGAAAAAGCCCAGCAACACGACACTGGTCCCCACCGTGCGGGACATGCCGACCCGCTCACAACGGTCCACCATAGGGTCGAGGAAATAGGCGATCGCCATGCCTGCAACGAAGGGGACGAGCACCCCCTTCAACACAAAGAGCGCGGCGATAACCGCGATCAGGAATACGACCCAGAATGTCAGGCGTTCACGCTGCGTCATAGCGCCCCCCACCTCTGGTGCAGGTCACGACAGGCCCGGCAAAATACATCATCATTGCACCAGTGGCGGCAGCACCAGCGGTGCGGCGCTGGAAGAGGGTGATTGCAGAACCGGCGCCGGGGCCGCGCCGGGCATGGAACGTGATTCCGGGCGGTATTGCTCCGGCAACTCCGTGCCTTCCTTGTACAGAAGCCAGCCGTCCGGCGTTTCCGTCAGCACGAAGTCCTTTTGTTTCAGGGTCAGCGCCAACTGGCCGGCGTCACCATTGATCCAGACATCAATCAGGGCTTCGTTCCGGGTCAGCCGCAGCAGTTCCCGTCGCGAAACGGACGAGACCTGATCCAAGCCCTTGCGGATTTCCAGCCAGTTCTCGAATGAGGTAATCGGGGCAATGACGGTGACCCGCGTTTCCAGCCCCGGGCTGATCAGGTTTTCCGCTTTCCAGGCTTCCTGAATCTCGGAAGCCGCCGTTCTTGCGGCAACGGAAAGCAGATCCCCGTCGGAACTGTTCGCGTCCGGCACAACCGTCCGCACAAGAGACCGGCCGTCCGAGACACCGCCGACATAAGTAAGATTGAGCTCGATAGCCTGTCCTGACGATTCGCTCGCAACCGGCCGGGCATTCACGACAACGGCCTGTTCCGCGCCATACCGGGCAGCGATTGTCTTGATGGCCTCGCGATCAGCCAGAACGGCCTGAACCGCCGTGATATCGCGGATATCGGCAAGATCCCCGTATGGCACCGCGATCGGCACGAGCCCTCCACCAAAAGGCCGGTCGAGCCAGGCCGACAGCCAGGGGCTCTCTTCTTCCCAGAGCAGCGGCTTGTTGCCGTTATTATAGACAGGCAGGATCAACACCGGCTGGGATACGACCTCGGCATAATTAATACCGACCCTGGTGAAATGCTGGCGCACCGCCGTCGGGTTGAAGCGAAAATTGAGCGAGCCGAGATACCGCACGTCCGAGGTCCGCTCGCGCGCGACTTCATAGCCGACGGTCAGACCGATCAACAGATCGTCCGACAGCGGCGGCAGCTTTCGGGCCTGATCGATCGGCACCAGACGTTCCACCAGACGGTCCCATGCCGCACGCCGCCCGGCCTCGATTGCCTGGGCCTGGGCCTGGGCCGCCGTTGCCGCCTGAGCATCCACCGGGACACCGCGCACCTCGAAAATTTTATCCGAATCCGATTGGGCCACGGCGCTATTGCCGGCAAATGCCAGCATCAGGAACAGAATCGCAAACAGTCCAAGGCGGCAGACGACGGGCCCAACGAACGTCCGTTTCGTGTCCCTCGCGCGGCTTTCAGCTCCATTACCCATCAGTACGATCTTCCCTGAACTCTGTTGCCGACCGCCAAATACGCTTGCGGTCCACGCCCCTGCGTCATACACCCTGAACCGGGCAGAACAATGGCACTCACAATGGCACTGCGGACACTGCCCGCCCCTTATACCGGAAGGCTGAGGAGGAGACCATATCAGCTCCCGATAGACCCAACCGCCCCCTTACCTACAAGGAAGCGGGCGTTGACATTGATGCGGCGGACCAGCTGATCGAATTCATCAAGCCCCTGACCAAGTCCACGGTCAGGCCGGGCGCCGATGGCGCCATTGGCGGCTTTGGTGGTGTCTTCGATCCGAAAGCCGCCGGTTTCAAGGATCCGGTTTTCGTCGCCGCGACCGATGGCGTCGGCACCAAGCTCCGCCTCGCGATCGATACCGGAAACTATTCCGGCGTTGGCACGGACCTCGTTGCCATGTGCGTGAACGATCTGGTCGTGCAGGGCGCCGAGCCGCTGTTCTTCCTCGATTACTACGCCACCGGCAAGCTCGATGTCGAAGCGGCCCGCACGGTTGTTGCCGGGATCGCCGAAGGCTGCCGCCAGTCCGGAGCCGCCCTGATCGGTGGCGAGACCGCGGAAATGCCGGGCATGTATACGGACGGCGATTTCGATCTTGCCGGATTCGCCGTTGGTGCGGCCGAGCGCGAGAACCTGATCCTGGAGCCGAAGGCCGAAGCCGGCGATGTGATTCTCGGTCTTGCCGCCTCGGGCGTGCATTCGAACGGCTTCTCGCTGGTGCGCCGGATCGTTGACCGCTCCGGCCTTGGCTGGAGTGACGATGCTCCCTTCGCCAAAGGCCAGAGCCTCGGCGACGCGCTGCTGACGCCGACCCGGATCTATGTGAAATCCTGTCTGGCGGCCCTTGCAAGCGGCGGCGTTACCGGTCTTGCCCATATCACGGGCGGCGGTCTGCTGGACAATCCGCCGCGTTCCTTCGCCAAACATCTGGCCGCCGAGATCGATGTCGAGAGCTGGCCTCTCCCGCCGGTCTTCAAGTGGCTGGCCGAAACCGGCGGTGTGCCGGCGGAAGAGCTGGCCCGAACCTTCAACTGCGGCATCGGCATGACCCTGACCGTTTCGGCGGACCGGGCGGATGCCGTGACCGAGATCCTTGAAGAGGCAGGCGAAACCGTGTTCCGGATCGGCAAGCTGACCGACAGGGCGGAGGACGCACCGTCCGTCACGCTGCAAGGGCTCGGGACCTGGCCCGCGTGAGCAGGGAAAAACTCAGGGTCGGCGTTCTGGTTTCGGGCAGCGGCAGCAATCTGCAGGCGCTGATCGATGCCTGCGCCGCCCCGGACCATCCCGCCGAAATCGTCACCGTGATATCGAACCGTCCGGACGTGCGCGCGCTGGACCGGGCAAAGGCGGCGGGCATTCCGGCAGTTGTCTTCGATCACAAGAATTATCCGGATCGGGCCAGCTTCGATGCGGACATGCAGAAAGCGCTCGATGAAGCGGGTGTGGAATTCATCTGCCTTGCCGGCTTCATGCGGCTTCTGACGACCGCGTTCGTCGAGCACTGGCGCGGGCGGATGATCAATATCCACCCCTCTCTGCTGCCGTCCTTCAAGGGGCTTAACGTGCAGCAGCGGGCAATCGACGCCGGTGCCCGGTTCGCCGGCTGCACGGTGCATTTCGTCACGCCAGAAATGGATGTCGGCCCGATCATCCAGCAGGCCGTGGTGCCGATCCATCAGGACGACACAGGCGACACGCTGGCCGCGCGAATATTGGTGCAGGAGCACCGGATCTATCCCGCCTGCCTGAGATGGGTGGCGGAAGGGCGGGTACGGATCGAGGGAGAGCGGGTATTCCTGGATGGTGCGATACCGCCGGATGCAGCCCTGCTCAACCCGTCACCGGAACAAATGGATTGACGATAGAGACTTGGCGCCCCGCGCCGGCTGAATTATACAGTTCAACTTGAGTTATAAGCCGGGTCCAGACCGGCACGACATCCCTACGGAGGCGATATGGCTGCGAGCAACGGATCCACGGACAGCAATTATCCGGAATACAAGAGCAATTACGAGTGGTTCGCCAGCATGCTGAAATGGTCGACCATTGGTGTCGTCGTTCTGCTGATCCTGATGGCGATCTTCCTGGTCTGACCCCTTCTCCCTTCTGGTCTGACCGGGGGACAAGTCACACCAGCCGCAAGGCGGAATCAAAAAGGGCCGGTCAGATGACCGGCCCTTTTTCTATTCGGCAGTCGTTGTTCAGCCGACGATTTCGTTGCCGCTGAAGAACTGGGCGATCTCGATCGCGGCGGTTTCCGGAGCGTCGGAACCGTGCACGGTGTTTTCGCCGATGGACTTGGCATAGGCCTTCCGGATGGTGCCTTCGGCGGCTTCAGCCGGGTTGGTGGCGCCCATCACGTCGCGATAGGTCGCGATGGCGTTTTCGCCTTCCAGAACCTGCACGACAACCGGTGCGGAGATCATGAACTCAACCAGCTCACCGAAGAACGGGCGCTCGTTGTGCACGGCGTAGAAGGTTTCGGCCTGAGCCTGCGTCATCTGGATGCGCTTCTGCGCGACAATGCGCAGGCCCGCTTCTTCGATCATTTTGTTGACGCCACCGGTCAGGTTCCGCTCGGTTGCGTCCGGCTTGATGATGGAGAAAGTGCGCTGAATGGCCATTGTATCTCTCTTCTGGTTCTGCGGGACGGCCGGGGCCATCCGCGAAATTCGATTGAAAAAGCTAAGCGGGCGCAAAAGCGCCCGGCGCGCGCCTTATAGCGGTGCGAACGGAACGGGGCAAGCCACGCGATGACCTGCCCCGCCCTGAATAATTGCCCCGAATGCCCGCTCAGGCGCGGCGTTTCGCCACCGCGGCCTCTATCCGCTCCAGCGCATCGGTGAGGATAGAGCGCGGGCAAGCGATATTGATCCGCTCGAAACCCTCGCCCTCAGTGCCGAAGACATAGCCCTCGTCGAACAGGACTTTCGCCTCTTCATGCATCAGCGCTTCAAGCTCCAGCTTGTCGAGGCCAAGCCCCCGGCAATCGAGCCAGACCAGATAGGTGCCTTCCGGATGCACCACCTTGATCTCCGGAATACGCTCGGCCACGAAGCTTTCGAGATAGTTCGCGTTTTCGCTCAGGTAATCGAGCACCTGGGCCAGCCACTCCTCGCCTTCGTTATAGGCCGCCATGGTGGCGACCAGGCCGAAGCTGTTCATGCCGCCAATCCCGGAAGCGGCGATTTCCTTGTTCAGAGCCTTCCGGTACGCCTCATTCGAGACGATCATGTTGGACGTGTGCAGACCGGCCAGATTGAACGTCTTCGACGGGGCGGTACAGACAACCGCATTATCCATCATGTCCGCGCCGAGCGTCCCGAACGGCACGAACTTGGAGCCGTTCAGCATCAGATCGCCATGGATCTCGTCGGCGATCACGACAACACCGTTCTTCTTGCAGATCTCGCCAAACCGCTTCAGCTCTTCGGCGGTCCAGACCCGGCCGACCGGGTTGTGCGGGCTGCAGAAGACGCAAAGCTTCACCTTGGGGTCGGCCGTCTTGGCTTCGAGATCATCGAAATCCATCCGGTAGACGCCATTTTCCATCACCAGCGAGTTGGAGACGACTTCGCGGCCGTTATTCTCGATGGCATAGGTGAAGGGATAATAGACCGGACGCTGGATCAGCACCTTGTCGCCTGGCTCGGTCAGGGCCCGGACCAGCAGGTTGAGCGCAGGCACCACCCCCGGCGTGTTGACGATCCAATCCTGCTCGACCTTCCAGCCGTGACGGCGCTCCATCCAGCCGGTAATCGCCTCGTTATAGTCCGGCGTACGGACGACATAGCCGAAGATCGGATGGTCGATGCGGGCACGCATGGCGTCACGGATCGGCTCCGCGATCGGGAAGTCCATGTCGGCGACCCACATCGGCAGGGTCCGCTCGGCACCCAGATCCGGATCCGTACCTTCCCACAGCTCTCGCTTGTCGCCGCGCCAATAGATCTGCCACTTGACGGAATTCGTCCCGGTCCGCCGGATCTCCTGATCAAAATCGTATTTCACCTGTTACTCCAGGGTTCGTTTATGTCATTCATGGCCGGACTCAGCCGGCCTTCTCCCAACCGCCACTTTCGGTCTGCCGCCAATAGGCAAGCGTATGACCGGCGGTCTTGTAGTCCTTCCATCTGGCCCGCGCTGCTTTCACCGCATCGTCGTTGCGGCCATCGAACAGCTCGAACACGCGTTCATAATCACCGACGTGCCCCGAGACAGCGCCGTCCGTCAGAAACAGAAAGCGCGCCTGGTTCGGATTCTCGTCCGCGATTGTCAGCCAGATCGGCTGCAGCTCCGCATTCCCGTCCTTTTCACTGCCATGCGGCAGCCAGCTATCCTGATCGAAAGTCCAGAGATGGGCATTGAGGTCGGCGACGCGCTCCTCGCTTGACGCCATCACGACGACGCGGGCCTCCGCCTGAAGCGACTTTTCAAGCAGCTTCGGCAGAGCCCATTCCAGGGGACGCGCCGTCAGATGGTAGAAGTTGATGTCAGTCATCACAAGGAGCGCCGGGCCGGTCAGGATTCGTAATTCGCCTGCACCAGCTCGTTAAGAAGTCGTACGCCCCAACCGGTTCCGCCTTTCGGCACCGTTGAAGACTCCTTTGAGGACCAGGCCATGCCAGCCATGTCCATATGCACCCACGGCAAGTCGTTGACGAAGCGTTCTAGGAAGCAAGCGGCCGTGATGCTGCCGCCCCAGCGCGCGCCCGCGTTCTTCATGTCGGCGATGTCGCTGTCCATCATCTTGTTGTATTCCTCGCCGAGCGGCATCCGCCAGATCTTCTCGCCGGCCGTCTTCGAGGCGGCCTCTAGCTTGCCGGCCAGCTCGTCATCGTTCGCGAAGAACCCGCAATTGACCTGACCGAGAGCAACCATGATGGCGCCGGTCAGAGTGGCGAGATCGAGCATGAACTGTGGCTTGAAGCGATCCTGCGTGTACCAGAGCGCATCGGCCAGAACGAGACGGCCTTCCGCATCGGTGTTAATGATTTCAATGGTCTGTCCGGACATGGAGGTGACCACGTCACCCGGACGCTGCGCATTACCGTCCGGCATGTTCTCGACCAGGCCGACAACACCGATCACATTGGCTTTCGCCTTCCGTCCGGCCAGCGCCTTCATCAGGCCGACCACGGTGGCGGAACCGCCCATGTCCCACTTCATGTCTTCCATGCCGCCAGCCGGCTTCAGGGAAATACCGCCGGTATCGAAACAGACGCCCTTGCCGACAAAGGCAATCGGCTGCTGCTTCTTCGGCCCGCCGTCCCAGCGCATGATGACGATCCGGCTCTCGCGCTCGGAGCCCTGGCCGACACCGAGCAGCGCCCCCATGCCGAGCTTCGCCATCTGCTTTTCATCCAGCACCTCGATCTTCACACCGAGCTCGGACAGCTCTTCGATCCGCTTGGTGTAGGAGACCGGGTAAAGCACGTTCGCCGGCTCGCTTACGAGGTCACGGGCCATGAACACGCCGTCCGCGACGGCGCTCAGCCCGGCAAAGGCCTTCTTTGCTTCCGTGGCGGCATCTGTCAGGACCGTCAGCTTCTGCAGGACCGGCAGGTCTTCCTTCTTCTGCTTGGTCTTGTATTTGTCGAAACGGTAGGTGCGCAGCAGTCCGCCGAAGGCCAGCCGGGCGGCCCGTGCAGCCGCGCCTTCGTCAACGGCACCATCGGCAGCATGCGGCTCGAACAGCACAGCCACTTCCTTGTCGCCCGTCCCCAGCAGAGCACCAACGATGGAGCCACCGGCATTCTCGGACCAAAGCTCGTCGACCTTGCTGCCGTCACCGAGCCCGTAGAGGAGAACCGTGCCCGTCGCCCCGAACACGGAGAGTGTCTGGTTCAGCTTGCCGGTAAACTTGTTTGCCTTCATTGCCCGGGACAGCAGACCCCCGAGTTGCTCGTCCAGTTCGGCCGCGAGCGGCAGCAGAACACTGCCCTCCATCACACCGACGACGACCGCACCCTTAGCCGGCAATGCCAGTTTCTGAAACCCAACTTTCATTCCGATTCTCCCTCTGAGCAAGAGTTCGCCCCGATCAGGCGATGCGTGCCTGGTGTTCTGGCCAGATGGCTTCCACCGGCGCCGTGCCGCCGGGTAGCCCTGCATGCGCGGGTAACGAACCTGTGCTGCTTACATCCTGATTAAGTTCGTGATTGGAAACACTTGAAACATCGCTATCATGCGCCCTTCGATGCGGGTTGCGCAAGAACCCGCCTAGGCACGACCAGCCAAACGGGATCATGAGGATCGACCGCTACGTCATTCGCCAGATACTGGCCGCGATGATCATTGTTGTGGTCTCGCTAACCTGCGTCATCTGGCTGAGCCAGTCCCTGCGTTTCATCGACATGATCGTGAACCGAGGGCTACCGCTCGCGACATTCATCTACTTCACCATTCTGCTGATGCCGACCTGGCTGTCGCTGGTGCTGCCGATTGCCTGTTTCGCGTCGACGATGTTCGTCTACAGCCGGATGGCAAGCGATCGCGAGCTGGTGGTTCTCACCGCATCCGGCCTTGGACCAATGGGTCTTGCCCGCCCGGCAATAATCGTTTCCATCCTCGTCACGCTGCTCGGCTATCTGCTCAGCCTCTATCTGATCCCGGTCTCCTACCGTGGCTTCAAGGAGCTGCAATTCCAGATCCGGCACAATTATACAAACGTGCTGCTGCGCGAGGGGGTCTTCAACTCCATGGGGGACGATGTGACGGTCTTCATCCGCGCGCGCCAGCCGGACGGAGAGCTGGCCGGGATTATCGTTCAGGACGACAGGGACGAGAAAGAGTCCGTCACCCTGCTGGCCGAACGCGGCGCGCTGATCCTTGATGGCAACGCCCCCAAGGTTCTGATGGTCAACGGCAACCGGCAGGCGCGCAACACAACAACCGGCCGGATAAATATCCTCTATTTCGAACGCTACACAGTCGATCTCGGCGGTATCGGCGATGCCGTACAGCGTACGGCACGCGACCAGAACGAACTTTTCGTCGATGAGTTACTCAACCCGACGGAGCAGATTACCCAGCCCCGAAATTTCCTCAAATACAAGGCGGAGGGACACAGCCGCCTGGTCACGCCATTGCTCGGCATCGCCTTGCCGCTGATCGGGCTCGTGATCATTCTCAAGGGTGAATTCTCCCGCCGGGGCCAGAGCAAACGCCTGATCCTTGCAATCCTGCTGGTCGGGCTGGTGCAGGCCGCCGTTCTCGGCTCGAAATATGCCGCCGCCAAGGAGATCGGATTACTGCCGCTGATGTATGGCAGCGCAATCGCACCGATCCTGATCAGCCTGATCATCCTGTCCCGCCAGAAATTACGTCGTCCGAAAGCGCCCGCAAGTCCCGTCGAGGAATCACCGGCATGAAGTGGTCCGGCACGCTCTCGCTCTATTTCGGCAAACAGTTCCTGTTCTGGGTGCTCGGCACTTTCCTCGCCATCATGGTGATCGTCTATCTGCTTGATGCCATCGAGTTATTGCGGCGCGGCTCGGACAAGGAGCTCGCGACCCTGACCCTGATGTTGCAAATGGCGGCCTTGAAAGCCCCCCAGATGGGGCAAACCATCCTGCCCTTCGCGACCCTGTTCGGATCCATGCTGGCATTCACCCGGATGACACGCTCGAACGAGCTCGTGGTTGCCCGTGCCGCCGGCGTCTCCGTCTGGCAGTTTCTGCTGCCCGCTCTCATGATCGCGTTCTTGATCGGTGTCTTCAAGATCACCGTGTTCAATCCGGTGGCCTCTGTCATGACCGCCAAGTACGAGGCTCTCGAAAACAAGATCCTGCGGGACAAGGGCAACTTCCTGTCACTGACAGACGGCGGCCTGTGGCTCCGGGAGCAGACCAGCACAGGCCATTTCGTTCTGCATGCCACCGGCGTGGCCTCGGACGGAGCCAGCCTCTCCGGCCTGACCGTGCTGTTCTTCCTGGGAGAGGACAATTTCGACGCCAGGGTCGACGCCGCCGAAGCAACACTGCAATCCGGCTTCTGGCAGATGAACAATGTCATTCTGACCACCAAGAATGCCGTCCCGGAAACCCGTTCGGTTTACCGCCTGCCAACCGCGCTCACGCTCGATAATATCCAGGACAGTTTCTCGCCGCCGGAGACCATGTCCTTCTGGGAGCTGCCTAAATTCATCTCCATTCTGGAGAGCGCCGGCTTTTCCGCGGTCCGGCACCGGCTCTACTGGCACGCCCTGCTCGCCTCGCCACTGCTGCTCTGCGCAATGGTGCTGATCGCGGCCACCTTCTCTCTCCGCCTGACCCGGCGCGGGGGCACCATGGTCTGGGTCAGCGCGGGCCTGTTTACCGGCTTTTTTCTTTATTTCGCTTCCGATCTCGTTTTCGCTCTGGGATTGTCCGCCCGGATTCCGGAAGTCCTTGCCGCCTGGACACCGGCAACCGTGACCGCGCTGCTCGGTTGTGCCAGTCTACTTCATCTTGAGGATGGTTGATCAATGATCCTGGGCCTTCGTTTGTGGAACCGGACACGCCGCCATCTCGGCATATTTTGCTGGCATGTCCTGGCCGCCGCAGCTTGTTTGAGTGCCCAGATACCAGACGCCCGGCAGGCCCACGCTCAGGAACGCGACATCGGCGAAGGGCCCGTGCTGATGGTCGCCGACGAGCTGGTCCATGACGAAACGCTCGGCACCATTACTGCGCGCGGCAATGTAGAGCTTTCGCAAAATGATCGCGTTCTGCTGGCCGATAGCGTCATCTACAATCAGCGTGAAGACACCGTGATCGCCACCGGCAATATCTCTCTGCTGGAGCCGACGGGAGAAGTCATCTTCAGCGATTATGCGGAGCTGCATAACGAGCTGAAGACCGGCATCATCGATAACCTTCGTCTGCGCATGACGGACGGCTCCCGCCTTGCAGCGAACCGGGGCGTCCGTACAAGGGAACAGCAAAAGGTCTTGTCCCGCGCCGTCTTCACACCGTGCGAAAGCTGCAAGGAAGATCCGTCACGGGCTCCTCTCTGGCAGATCAAAGCCCGGAAGATCGTGCATGATGAGGTCGCCAAGGACATCATTTACAATGATGCAACCCTGGAAATGTTCGGCATTCCGGTACTTTACACGCCCTATCTGGCCCATCCGGACCCCACGGTGGACCGGC
This sequence comes from uncultured Nisaea sp., assembly GCF_963974195.1. Taxonomy (NCBI): domain Bacteria; kingdom Pseudomonadati; phylum Pseudomonadota; class Alphaproteobacteria; order Rhodospirillales; family Thalassobaculaceae; genus Nisaea; species uncultured Nisaea sp. The sequence goes on along the minus strand of NZ_CAXBDC010000009.1, from coordinate 62,025 downwards.
GCAGCGGCTTCCTCGCTCCACTGATCGGGACCTCGAACGAGCTCGGCTTCATCTATGGCCAGCCCTACTATCAGGTGATTGACGAGTCCAAGGACCTGGAGCTCATGCCGATCGTCTATTCCGAAGACGGCGGAATCCTGAAGGCCAGATACCGGCAACGGTTCACCAGTGGCATGATCAACTTTCAGGGCACTGGCGGCTATCTCGACCAGCAGGGCAACAATGCCGACAACGGTGAACAGGAACTCGAAGGCAGTGTCGATCTTGAGGGGCGCTTCGATTTTGACCGGACATGGCGCGGAGGCTTTGACCTCGAACAAGCCAGCGGACGTACCTATCTGCGGCGCTATCGCCTCGACAGCCGTGAGGTCCTGACCACCCGGGCCTATACCGAAGGCTTCAGGGGGCGCAGCTATACGTCCGTCGAAGCATTGAAATTCCAGGGCCTCAACCCCGGCGATTCCAGCGACAGGTCCCCGACGGTCGCCCCGCTTTTCGAATATAACTTTGTCGGCGAGCCGGATTCAGCGGGCGGGCGGTTCCAACTGGATGCAACGGCCATGTCACTCACCCGGCAGACCGGCGCGGACAGCAGGAAGATCGCCATACGCAGTGGCTGGTCCCTGCCCTATATCGCCCCGGCCGGCGACATCTACACCCTCACCGCCACGCTCGACAGCGACTTTTACCAGACGGACGACCTTGCGAATGGTGAAGAAGGGGAAACTGGACGGCTCTTTCCCCAGGTGGGGCTGAACTGGCGCTATCCCCTGGCCCGGGCCAGTGAGAATTACCATCAGACCGTCGAGCCGATCGTTAATCTCGTACTGGCACCTGATGGCGGCAATCCGGACGAGATCTCAAACGAAGACAGCCAGTCCTTCCTGTTTGACGATACCAATCTGTTTCGCATGAACAGGTTTACCGGAAGCGATCTGGTGACCAGCGGCAGCCGTGTCGATTACGGTTTCAAGACGGGGATTTACGGCAATGGCGGCGGCTCTTCGTCCCTGCTGTTCGGCCAGAGCTACCAGTTCTACGGACACGGTCCCTTCGAGGTAGGATCCGGCCTGGAAGACGATCTTTCCGACTATGTCGGCCGCGTGCATGTCAGTCCGAATGATCAATTCGACTTCCTGCTTCGCTTCCGGCTAGACAAGGATGATTTCAGCCCGCGCCGCAGCGAGATCGGCATGCGCTATCAGCATCCCCGTTTCTCCATCCTCGCAGACTATGTACTGCTTGACGACGGAACCAATTCCGACGACATCGCCGGTGACACCACTTTCCTGGAGAGAGAGCAACTCGATATCTCCGGGTCCGTGAGATTGAGTGATTTCTGGAGTGCAAACGGACGGATCGTTCAGGACTTCTCGGACGATGCGAACCGCACCCTGATCGCCTCGACAGGACTGGTTTATGCCGATGAGTGCTTCACATTCGGCCTTGTCTATGAAAGAAGCGAGCTGGAAGACGACGATATCGAACCGGAACAAACCGTCATGTTACAGATTGCCTTCAAGCATCTCGGCAGCTTTGCCAGTAACTGACGATACGGACCAAGGGTAGACATCGAACCAAAATGGCGAAACCTGGATTGAGTTTCATGAAGTGGCATTATCCGGCCCTGTTGCGGATCGCCCTCACGGCATTTCTGATATCGGCAGGTCTGTCCGGTCCCGGCGGCACAAAGGCTCTCGCGCAGGATGCGCTGAGGATCGCGGCCATTGTAAATGACGACATCATCTCGGTCCGGGATCTCGACGCCCGTGTGCGCATGGTCATGATTGTTTCGAACCTGCCGCGCAACGCCCAGACCTTTCAGCGCATATGGCCACAAGTCCTGCGCAGTCTGGTGGATGAAAAGCTGAAGCTTCAGGAATCCAAACGGCTTTCAATCGACGTGAGCCCAGACGAGCTTGAACGCGCCAAGCGGTCAATGGAACAGCGCAATAAGCTGGCCCCCGGATCGTTCGACCGTTTTCTCGACAGCCAGGGCATCTCGAGCCAGACGGTGCTGGACCAAATGCGGGCCGACATTGCCTGGGTAAAACTCGTACGCCGCCGCTTCCAAAGCACCGTCGAAGTCACGATCGATGAAATTGACGACGCCCTGAACCGGCTGGAGCGCAACAGGGGCGAGCCGCAATACCGTATCCGCGAAATCCTCCTCGATTCGAACAATCCGTCCGTCAATGAGGAAGAGGTCGCGGAACGGCTTGTCACTCAACTGCGCTCCGGTGCCGAGTTCGACGCCATCGCGCGTGAATTCTCCCAGGGCGCCACAGCGGCGACAGGCGGCGATATCGGCTGGACAACAAAAGAGCAGCTTGGCGATGAGATCGCGGCCGTCGTCGACAGCCTGGCACCCGGAGAAATCAGTGATCCGATCAAGACGATCTTCGGATATCAAATTATTCAGCTGACAGAACGGCGCATCCTGAGCGCCCCCAGCCCGGAAAAGGCCAAGGTCACCCTGAAACAGGTCTTCATACCGATTCCGCCGAACTCCAGCCCGGAAGCCGAAGCCAGTCAGAAGAGCATCGCCAGTGCCGTTTCGGAAACCGCACAAAGCTGCGAGGATATGGATGCGCTTGCGACCGAACTGAAATCACCGGCGGCGACCGATCTCGGAACATTGGAGGTCGGCGAATTGTCCCCCCTGATGCGTGATGCCGTGATCAACCTCAAAACTGGCGAGCTCTCCGAGCCCGTACGTCTGCCATCCGGCTTCAGCACCATCATGGTATGCGCCCGAGAAGAGCCGGAAAGCGACCTGCCCGGGCGTGATGAAATCGCGGACAGGCTGCGCGCCGTCAAGTTCGAGACCTTTGCCCAACGCTATCTGCGCGACATCCGCCGGGACGCATTCATAGATACGCGTATCTAGGCCGGGCCATGAAAACAGAAGCCCGTATCCCTCCCCTCGCCGTCACCCCGGGAGAGCCTGCGGGAGCCGGTGCCGAGATCACCCTCAAGGCGTGGGCTTCCGCCCGTAACCGCCTCTCTCCGTTCTTCCTGCTGGACGATCCCGAGCGTCTGGCCAGACTTGCACGCCTGGTCGGGGAGGACGTACCGATCAAGGCCATAGACAAGCCGGAAGATGCCGCGTCCGTCTTTGAGCGCGCCCTTCCCGTTCTGCCCATAACCTTTCCCGTCCCGCCAGTCCCCGGAAAGCTGAACCCGGCGAATGGCGGCGCCGTTATCACGGCAATCGAGCAAGCCGTTGAGTTCACGCGCGCAGGACGTTCCGCCGCGATCGTGACCAACCCAATCCAGAAAAGCGTGCTTTACGAAGCCGGTTTCAAATATCCCGGTCATACAGAATTTCTGGCGGCACTGGCCGGCCCCGATGTAACGCCGGTCATGATGCTTGCCGCACCACAGATCCGCGTTGTTCCGGTCACGATCCATATTCCTCTTGCTCGGGTTGCGGAGACGCTCACGACCGGGATGATCGTCACCAGGGCACGGATCACCGCCGAAGCGTTGAGGCGGGACTTTGGCTGCAAAACTCCCCGGCTGGCCATCGCCGGGCTTAACCCTCATGCCGGAGAGGACGGAACCATTGGGACCGAAGACCGCGACATTGTCGCTCCCGCCGTGGAAGCTTTGAAAGCGGAAGGCATAGCGGCTTTCGGTCCGCTATCCGCCGACACGATGTTTCATGCCGAAGCGCGCAAGACTTACGATGCGGCAATCTGCATGTATCACGATCAGGCGCTGATCCCGATCAAGACGCTGGACTTCTGGGGCGGCGTCAACGCCACGCTCGGCCTGCCCTTTATCCGGACATCTCCCGACCATGGCACGGCTCTGGAACTGGCCGGTACCGGCCGGGCCCATGCAGACAGCATGATTGCCGCTCTCGCGATGGCGGGCGAAATGGCGCGCGCACGGGCGGCCCATAATGACTGACCCGATCATCGCCGCCGTCGAGGCCCTGCCGCCGCTGCGCGACATCATCGCGCGTTACCAGCTTTCGGCCCGCAAATCTCTCGGCCAGAATTTTCTCTTCGATCTCAACCTCACCCGGCGCATTGCCCGGGCCGCCGGGAACCTCGGTGAAGGCACCTGCATCGAGATCGGTCCCGGCCCTGGCGGCCTGACCCGTGCCCTGTTGCTGGAGGGAGCCCGGAAGGTCATCGCCATAGAGCGAGACCGCCGTTCCATAGAAGCCTTGCAAGACCTCGTGGATGCCGCTGACGGGCGGCTGGAGATCATCGAGGCCGACGCGATGGACATCGACATCACCACTCTGGGCGATGCCCCGCGCCGGGTGATAGCGAACCTACCCTATAATGTCGGCACGCCCATGCTGTTGAGCTGGCTGAAGCGGGCCGAAGCCTTTGAAAGCTTCACCCTGATGTTCCAGAAGGAAGTGGCGGAGCGGATCTCGGCATCCCCGTCCACACCACAATATGGACGTCTCAGCATTGCCGCCCGCTGGCGTGCGGAAGTTTTTCCGTTGTTCGACATTCCACCGCGAGCCTTCACGCCGGCGCCGAAAATCACCTCCCAGGTGATCCGGCTGAAGCCGCGCCCGAAGCCACTCGCCGAAGCCGACCCAGCTCTACTGGAACAGGTTACCGCCGCCGCATTCGCGCAACGTCGTAAAATGCTGCGGGCCTCGCTCAGGAGCTATGGCGGCACGGAGCTTCTGGAGGCCATCGGGATTGACCCGACAGCCCGTCCGGAAACGCTCACGGTCGAGGAGTTTTGCGCCCTTGCCCGAGCGGTAGCCGCACAAAATTAAGGTTTCAGCCAGAAACAAAAACGGGGCGCCCGACAGGCGCCCCGTTTTCTTATGATATCGACGATCCCTTAGGACGGAATAAGGCGGTTCCACCAACCACGGCGGGTTTTGCCGTCTTTTGCCGTGCTCTCGACTTCAACGACATTACTTCCGTCATCGGACGCCTTTTCCGGTTCTGCCGGGGCTGTTTCAGCGATCGCGTCGGACCCGTTTCCGGAAGAAAGCGCGGCCGGGGCCTCTTCCGCCGGAGCGGCAGGAGCAGGAGCAGGAGCAGACGGGGCCGGAGCCGTATCCGCCTTCGGTGCTTCCGTAACAGCTTCGACGGCCTCAACCGTTTCAGCTTTCTTGGCCCGGCTACGCCGGCGCGGTTTTGCCGCCGGCTTTGCTTCGGTCTTGTCGGTCTTGTCCGCCTTGTCGCCACTTTCGGCCGCAGGAGCGGCTTCGGCATCGGCGGCCTTCTTGCGGCGAACACGCGGCTTGCGCTTCGGCTTTTCTTCCGCAACGGCCGGTGCCTCTGCTTCGGCTTCAGCCGGCGTGGCATCAGACGCCACTTCCTTGACCTCGGCCGGAGCTTCCTCAGTCACCTGCGGAGCATCGGCAGCGACCGGAACCCCGGTCTGCTGCTCGTTCTCGTTCTGCTCGGCAGGCGCCGCCTGGCTATTCTGGCTTTCCAAAGCAGCGTCGTCTGTCTGCTCCGTGCCCTCGCCATTCTCGTTTGCCGCAACGCCTTCTTCACCATTGCCACGACGTGACCGGCGGCGACCTCCGCGCTTGCCGCGGCGGCGGCGCTTCTTGTTGCCGTCCTCATCATCACCGGCTACAGCGTCACCATCGGCAGCAGCGGCGTTACTCTCGCCGCTCTCTTCCGATTCTTCTGCTTCTTCGGAGACGCTCTCGCCCTGATCCTGCTGCTCTGCAGCGCGCTTGTCACCACCACGGCGGCGGCGGCGGCGGGACCGCTTGGGACGGCGCTCCTCGTCACGCTCTTCCGTCTCGACCTCGGCATCCGCCTCGATCTCGATATCCTCATCGTCTTCTTCGACGTGCGGAGCAACGATCGGAGCCGCGAGATCAATGCGCTCGCTGGCGGCTTTCGGCAGCATGCGCTCAATCCGCATATCAGGCGGCACGAGACTGTCATCGGCTTCCAGGAAGACGCGGAAACCATAACGCTCCTCGATAGTGGCCAGCGCATCCCGCTTCTTGTTCAGGATGTAGAAGCCGACTTCGGAGGGCACGTAGACCGCAATCTCGTTGGCCTTCTGCTTGATGCCTTCTTCCTCAATCGCGCGCAGCACATGCAGGGCCGTCGAGTCCGTGGACCGGACACGGCCGCTGCCGGCGCACTGAACGCAGACCTGGGTCGAAGCTTCGAAAACGCTCGGGCGCAACCGCTGACGGGACAGTTCCATCAGGCCGAAATGACTGATCCGGCCGAGCTGGATACGCGCCCGGTCGTTCTTCATCGCATCCTTCATGCGCCGTTCGACGGCATGCTGGTTGCGCGGCTCGTCCATGTCGATGAAATCGATCACCACGAGACCGGCCATGTCGCGCAGCCGAAGCTGGCGCGCGACTTCGTCCGCCGCCTCGAGGTTCGTCTTCAGCGCGGTTTCCTCGATGTTCCGCTCACGCGTGGCGCGGCCGGAGTTCACATCGATGGCGACCAGCGCCTCCGTCTGGCTCATCACCAGGTAGCCACCGGACTTGAGCTGCACCACCGGATTATGGATGGCGTCGAGCTGGCCTTCGATCTGGTAGCGATGGAACAGCGGAACCGTCTGCTCCTTGTAGGGCTGCACACGTTTGGCGTGGCTCGGCACCAGGGTCCGCATGAAGTCCTTAGCGATCCGGTAACCGTCCTCGCCCTCGACCAGAACTTCGTCGATATCACGCGTATAGAGGTCGCGGATCGAGCGTTTGATCAGGTTCGCTTCCTCGTAGATCAGGCAAGGCGCCGAGGAGGTCAGCGTCTTCTCGCGGATCTGATCCCAGAGCCGAAGCAGATATTCATAGTCACGCTTGATCTCGGTCTTGGTCCGCTGGCTACCGGCCGTGCGGACGATCACAGCCATGCCTTCCGGCACCTCGAGACCTTCAACGATCTGCTTCAGGCGCTTGCGGTCGGCGATATTGGTGATCTTGCGGGATACGCCGCCACCACGCGCGGTGTTCGGCATCAATACGCAATAACGGCCGGCGAGCGACAGGTAAGTGGTGAGCGCAGCGCCTTTATTGCCGCGCTCTTCCTTGACCACCTGCACCAGCATGATCTGGCGGCGGGTGACGACTTCCTGGATTTTATAGCGGCGGCTCAGATTTTTCCGCGGACGGACATCGTCGTCGTCGCCGTCGGTATCGTCTCCGCCAATGCTTTCCGGAGCCGGGGCAGGCGCGCCACCGTCTTCATCGTCATCGTCATCATTATGGGCTCGGGCTTCAGCGCGCTCTTCAGGCGTTGTGGCCGGGGCATCCTCGGCGGCAGCTTGTGCCACCGCATCTTCCGCACGCTCTTCGGCGAGCAGAGCTTCGCGATCCTCGACAGGGATCCGGTAATAATCGGGGTGGATTTCGCTGAAGGCGAGGAAGCCGTGACGATTCCCGCCATACTCAACGAAAGCCGCTTGCAGTGAAGGCTCGACCCGGGTGACCCGGGCGAGATAAATATTTCCCTTAAGCTGCTTGCGGGATTCTGTCTCGAAGTCGAAATCTTCGACACGATTGCCACTCAGAAGGACCACTCGGGTCTCTTCCGCCTGTGTGGCGTCGATCAACATGCTTTTTGACATTAAAAGTAGACTCCTGGGCCACGCGTATCGCGCGCCGTACGCCGGAATTCAGTCTTCCGATGCGTAAAGGCGCCGCGTCCGCGGGCATGTTCTCTGAGAGCGAAACGGGGGTAAGGGCGCAATGGCCACCAACGCCGCGTTTCCATTCGATAGCAGGGATCCTGTCCGCTCGACCCATTGTGATTAGCCCGTCCACGACCTCACCACACGGAGCCATCAGGCGGCTCTGCGCAGGAATAATCGGATTTGAACCAGCGTGGATCACGATCGGAACATGTCCCGTTGTGTAGAATGTTGGCGCATTCCCGCGCCATTAGGGCGCCCCGGCACCACGTTTCCGAAAGTTACGGGGCAGAAATCTGCGCTGTCCGCTACGGACCGGCACCCGCGTAACATAGTCACTTTGGATTTTCGGAACAATGATTTCCTTCAACCCCTGCAGAAATTAATGTTTTGCTCAAGAAGTATCGTTCAAAATACTGATTTGAAGAGATTTTATTGCAATGCGAATCGGCAATGGTTAAAAATGGTCAGGATTGTGGCATGGACGCATAAGCGGGCGCGACCGGTGCAGACATTGAAAAAACGGATAACGACACTTTTGCTTGTCCTGTTTGGCATGCTTGGCGCCATTCCATCCGCCATGGCCATCGACGGGACGGTTGAAGCTATTCGTATCGGCCAGCACCCGGACAAGATCCGGTTCGTCATGGATATTTCCAACCCGCTCGATTTCAAGGTTTTCAGTCTGGCGGACCCCTACAGGGTGGTCATCGATTTGCCTGAAGTCAGCTTTTCCTCCGGTGCACATCCGGAAAACCGGCGGCCGAAAGCCATCAAGGGATTTCGGTTCGGGCTGTTCCGCCCCGGCACCTCCCGCGTCGTGATCGATACAGCGCAGCCCTATTCCATCGCGGCCGCCTTCCCGCTTCCGGCCAAAGGCGACCAGAGCCCCCGCATCGTGCTCGATCTGAAGCCGACGACCCGGGCTGCTTTTCTTACGGAATCGGCCAAGTCCGTGGCAGCGGCACAGGCCGCGCGGCGCCCGATCCTGACCGCCCCGAAACCCACGGCCCCGCCCCTGCTGACCCGCCCGCAGCGCCGGGCCAACGACAAAATTCTGGTCGCGATCGATGCCGGCCATGGCGGTGTCGATCCCGGCGCCATCGGGGTCTCCGGCGTTTATGAAAAACAAATCGTCCTGAATGCCGCCCGCGTGCTGAAAAGCGAGCTGGAGCGCACAGGACGCTACAAGGTCTTGCTGACCCGGGACCGGGACGTGTTCCTGCGCCTGCGGGAACGCATCGCCATCGCCCGCCGCGCCGGGGCCGATCTTTTCGTCTCCCTGCACGCGGACTCGATCCCGAACCGTAAATTGCGCGGCGCCTCCATCTATACGCTTTCCGAGAAAGCCTCGGACAAGGAAGCGAACTTGCTGGCGGTCAACGAAAACAAGTCGGACATCATCGCCGGCATGGATTTCGGCACGGAAACACCTGAAGTCACCAGCATCCTGATCGACCTTGCCCAGCGCGAGACCATGAACCACTCCGCCCGCTTTGCCGGCATGCTGGTTCGCGAAATGCGTGGCGAGGTCAAACTGCTCAAGACCGCGCACCGGTTCGCCGGATTTGCCGTATTGAAAGCCCCCGATATTCCGTCGGTGCTGGTCGAACTCGGCTTCCTGTCGAACAATCACGACGAGAAGCTCCTGCGCTCCACCGCGCATCTGAAGCGCGTCGCCGCCGCTTTGCGCCGTGCAATCGACGATTATTTCGATCTCGTGCAGTCGGCCGCCCGCGCCAATTGAACAATATCGCGTGTTCAAGCGTTAATCAGGGCAAGAACCACATGACATAGCGCACAATCGTGTCACATTAGATGGTGATACTGTGCGCCGTCCTGCAGCCAAAAGGCTGCGCAACCGGAGAGTTCTGACGGCCAATGCGCTGGGTATTAATTCTTTTCTCCACCGTCCTGCTCGGCGGCCTGATCGCTCTGGGCGGTGTTCTCTGGGGCCTGCACCATTTCGGCCGCGGACTGCCGGATTATAAGCAACTGGCGGATTACGAGCCGCCTGTGATGACGCGCGTGCATGCGGGCGACGGACGCCTGCTCAGTGAATATGCCCGGCAGCGCCGCGTCTTTGTTCCCATTGACGCGATGCCGCGCCGGGTCATCAAGGCCTTCCTCTCGGCCGAGGACAAAAATTTTTACACCCACCCCGGCATCGACTTCATCGGCCTTGCCAAGGCGGTGATCGACAATGTGCGGAACCTTGCCCAGAACCGGCGTCCTCGTGGCGCCTCGACCATCACCCAGCAGGTGGCAAAGAATTTCCTGCTGACCAATGAGGTCTCCATCGAGCGCAAGGCCAAGGAGGCTATTCTGGCGCTGCGTATCGAGCGCGCGATCAGCAAGGACCGGATCCTCGAACTCTATCTGAACGAAATCTATCTGGGCCTGCGCTCCTATGGCGTGGCGGCGGCAGCCCTGAACTATTTCGACAAAAGCCTGGACGAGCTGAGCATCGCCGAATCTGCCTATCTGGCCGCACTGCCCAAAGCCCCGAACAACTATCATCCGGTCCGCGACCATGCCGCTGCCATGGCCCGGAGGAACTGGGTGATCGGCCAGATGCAGGAAAACGGCTTCATCTCGGCCGAAGACGCCGCACGCGCGAAGGAAGATCCGCTCACGACCCACGAGCGGACGATCACGGAAGTCGCCCAGGCGGATTATTTCGCCGAGGAAGTCCGGCGCTGGCTGGTCGGCCGGTTCGGTGAGGACGGCCTCTATGAAGGCGGGCTCTCCGTCCGCACCACCCTCGACCCGAAGCTGCAGCGCTTCGCGGACGAGGCCCTGCATTGGGGACTGATGCATTACGACCGCCGCCATGGTTGGCGCGGGCCTCTCGGAAAGATCGAGATCGTCGCCGGCTGGGGCGATACTCTTGGCGCGTTCAAGGCGCCTGAAACGGCGCTTCCCGGCTGGCACAAGGCTCTTGTCCTGATTGCCGAGGACAAACAGGTACAGATCGGCTTCGAAGACGGCTCGTTCGGCCAAATTCCCCTGGGCGAATTGACCTGGGCACGGGAATGGCACGAGAAGCAGAGACTGGGCGGCAGCGTGAAGAAAGCGTCGGATGTTCTGGCGCCGGGTGATGTGATCTTCGTCGAACCCGTCACCAAGAACGACGACGGCAAGGACTATCCGGCAGCCACCTTCACCTTGCGGCAGGTTCCGAATGTCGAAGGCGGCCTCGTCGCCATGGATCCGCACACAGGCCGCGTGCTGGCCCTCAGCGGCGGCTGGAGCTTCCAGGACAGCCAGTTCAACCGGGTGACCCAGGCCTCCCGGCAACCCGGTTCCGCTTTCAAGCCCTTCATTTATCTGGCCGCGCTCGACAATGGCTTCACCCCCGCGACCCGCATACTGGATGCGCCCTTCGTGATCGATCAGGGCGCAGGCCTCGGCAAGTGGAAGCCGGCCAACTACACCAAGAAATTCTACGGTCCGAGCCCGATGCGGCTGGGTATCGAGAAATCCCGGAACCTGATGACCGTGCGTCTGGCACAGACCATCGGCATGGATCTCGTCACGGATTATGCCCGCCGCTTCGGTGTCTCCGACGATATGCCGAAGCATCTTTCCATGGCGCTTGGCGCGGGGGAGACCACCCTGCTCCGCCTGACCACGGCCTATTCCATGCTGGTGAATGGCGGCAAGCGTGTGGAGCCGACCCTGATCGACCGGGTGCAGGACCGCAACGGACGTACCATCTATCGCCATGACGCACGGAACTGTGACGGCTGCCTTGCCACGCGCTGGCGGATGGAGCCGGTACCGGGCATCCCCGACACCCGCGAGCAGGTTTCCGACCCCGCTTCGACATATCAGCTGGTCAGCATGCTTGAGGGCGTCGTGCAGCGCGGCACCGGCCGGCGCATCTCCACCATTGGCAAGCCCCTCGCCGGCAAGACCGGCACCACGAACGACAATGTCGATACCTGGTTCGTCGGATTCACGCCCGACCTCGCGGTCGGCGCCTTTGTCGGATTCGACCAGCCCAGGACACTCGGCCCCCGGGATACCGGCTCCAATGTCGCCGCGCCCCTGTTCAAGCATTTCATGGAGAAGGCGCTGGCCGACCAGCCTTCCATCCCGTTCCGGATTCCGCCGGGCATACGAAAGGTCCGGATCAATGTCGCGACCGGTGCCCTGGCCCAGCCTGGCGACCGGGACGTCATGGTCGAGAGCTTCAAGAGCGGCACCGAGCCGACCGGCGAGAGCGAGATCGTGTTCGGCGGCGACACCGCCGGATGGGGCTCCGCCGGCCCCGGCAACACGGCCCCGGTTGCGGGACGCGGCTCCGGGCTATATTAAGAGCGCCCACCTCTTTCCAATCCAATCAGGGAGTGCGTCGGCCATGCGTGCCGAGATCACCGCAACAGCCGAAGAGATCAAGCAGTCGATAGAGCTGCTGAGGAGGCATCTTTGACTGGGATGTTTCCCATGTCCGCCTATCGGAACTGAACGCCCTCGTCGAAGATCAGGGGCTCTGGGACGATGCCGACCGCGCACAGAAACTGATGCGCGAACGGACCCAGCTCGAGAAAAACCTGAACGACGTCAAGCAACTCGAACAGGACCTCGCCGACGCCATCGAACTCATCGAACTGGGTGAGATGGAGGAGGATGCCGATATTGTTGCCGAAGCAGAGGCGACGATCTTCGGGCTGAAGGAAGTCTGCGAGAAGCGCCAGATCGAGAGCCTGCTCTCCGGCGAGGCGGATGGTTTCGACTGTTACCTAGAAGTGCATGCAGGTGCCGGCGGCACGGAGGCCCAGGACTGGGCATCGATGCTGCTCCGCATGTATACGCGCTGGTGCGAGAGCCACGGCTACAAGGTCGACTGGCTGGAGGAAAGTGCCGGTGAAGAAGCCGGGCTGAAATCCTCCACCATCAAGGTCAGCGGACACAATGCCTATGGCTGGCTGAAGACCGAGAGCGGCGTGCATCGCCTGGTCCGGATTTCGCCCTATGACAGCGCCGCGCGCCGCCATACGAGCTTTTCCAGCATCTGGGTCTATCCCGTGATCGATGACAGCATCGAGATCGTGATCGAGGACAAGGATATCAGGATCGATACCTACCGGGCATCAGGCGCCGGTGGCCAGCACGTCAACCGGACCGATTCGGCCGTCCGCATCACGCATATCCCGACGGGCATTGTCGCGCAGTGCCAGAACGACCGCTCGCAGCACCGCAACCGGGCAACCGCCATGGACATGCTGAAAGCGCGTCTCTACGAAGCGGAACTGCAACGGCGCGAGGATGAGGCAACCGAGGTCGAGGCGGGGAAATCCGATATCGGCTGGGGCTACCAGATCCGCTCCTACGTGCTGCAGCCCTATCAGATGGTGAAGGACCTGCGAACCAACGTGGAGACTTCCGCGACGCAAGCTGTGCTGGACGGCGATATCGACCAGTTCCTGGAAGCCTCTCTGGCCCAGAAGCTGGGAGACGGAAACGCCAACACGCCGAATTAGGCCGGTCACATCAGGCAGAACCCTGCCTTCAAGAAAGTTCGCGAGCCCCATGAATCTGTATTTATGAGCCTGTATTTCGAGGAACTGGACTACCGGCCCACGCCGATCGGTCCCATCAGCCTCCGGCGGCGGCGCGAGCTGTCGCTCGGGGTCGATGTCTTCGAGATCATGCTCGGGGACGAGCATCTGATGTCGAGCCTGTTCACGGCATCGGAGATCGCCCTTGCCGAGCTGGGGCTCGCAGCACTCACCGGTGACAAACTCGATATCCTGGTTGGCGGCCTCGGCCTCGGCTACACCGCCGACGCTGTCCTGGAGCATGACAGCGTCGGCTCGCTGCTCGTCGTGGATATGCTGGAGGCGGTGATCGACTGGCACCGCGCCGGGCTGCTGCCACTCGGCACAGAGGTCGCTGACGATTCCCGCTGCACGCTGGTCCAGGGAGACTTCTTCGCCGGAGCGGCCAGCACGGCCGGCTTCGACCCAGACGCCCCCGGCCGCCGCTTCGATGCCATTCTGGTGGATATCGATCACTCGCCGGAAGCCCTGCTCGATGATCGCAGCGCCAGCTTCTATGGCCCCGAAGGCCTCGGAGCGCTGGCCGCCCACCTCAAACCTGGCGGCATCTTCGGCCTCTGGTCGAACGACAAACCCGACCCGGCCTTTACCGAAAGACTTTCAGAGGTGTTCGCCGAGGCCTGGGCCGAACCGGTAACCTTCCACAACCCGCTGCAGGACCTCCCCTTCACGCAGACGGTCTATCTTGCGCGGACTGCGGTCCCGAACGAGCGCATATAGGATCAGGATCACGCAAATCGCTCGATAACAGGCAGTCTTGAAGCCTCTTCAGCGGGACCGTCTGATCTCGAGGATATCCATCAAATCAAGCATGCGCGGATCGTTATCTATTGCCTGTTTGAATTCATCCTCTGTCGGTGCCTCCGCATAGAACTGCTTGAGCTTTCCGCCATATTCCTCAAGCTCTTGCCTGTGCTCCCAGCGGAAGCTGCTTTCCCATGCGAAATACCCAACCCGGGTCGAGTCCGGATTGTTCAGCACGTTGACTTTCGGCAGGTACTCGCCGACCCAGCCCGGATACATCGCATGGGCCTCCAGACCTGTCACCAGATCGGAAAACGCTTTCTCAGATTCTGAAGCACGCGTTTTTCCAGGTTCGGTGTGCAGGTTTGCAGGTGCCGTATTATTTTCAGATGAAATGATGGAAGTCGTCATGTCTCCGTCCCCTCGCAACAATTACTCATGCGAGAAAAACAGGCAAAAATCATGCCGCTCGATCAATAGCGCACGACATGTATCCACCGGACAGATTGCGCGTCTTTAATCCGAGCGAAACGGGTCAATTATCGCCTTTGGTCTTGCCGAAAGGGGTCACGTTATCGTCCGGGCTGGAGGCTGGCTGGGTATCCGTCTCCACCGCACTCTCATCCGTCTCGACATCCACCTTGCGCTGCAGGCGCAGGTAGGACCGGTAGCTGAGCGGCAAAGAGGCGAGATAGGCGAACAGCAGCGCGGAGAAGAACTGCCAGGGCGCGCTGACCAGCCAGGCGACGCAGCCACCGACCACGATCAGCAGCGGCAGCACCAGTTTCTGCGGCACCCGGGCGCCCTTGAAAGAATAGGTCGGGACCTGAGAGACCATCAGCAAACCGATGACAACCTGCCAGACAGCCAGAATATGCGGCTGGTGCAGGTAGCTGAAATCCACCTCGAAGCTCAGGATCAGCGGCAGCAGGCCAAGCCCGGCGGCAGCCGGGGCCGGAACACCGGTAAAGAACCGGTAGGTGAAGGGCGGCAGGGTCGGGTCGTCTGTCTTGGTGTTGAAGCGGGCCAGACGCAGCGCCATGCAGGTGGCGAAGAACAGCGCCGCCATCCAGCCGAAACTCTTCAGCTCCTGGGTGGACCAGAGGAACAGGATCAGCGCAGGCGAGACACCGAAGCTGATGAAGTCACCCAGCGAGTCGAGCTCGGCGCCGAACTTGCTCTGCCCCTTCAGGAGCCGCGCCATGCTGCCGTCGAGCGTATCGAGGATAGCGGCAACGGCGATGGCACCGACCGCCAGCGTCCATTGCTCGTTCAGGGCAAACCGGACCCCAGACAGCCCGGCGCACAGCGCCATGACCGTAATCATGTTCGGAATCAGCTTGCTGATGGAAATCACCGGAAGCCGGCGCCGTCTGCCCCTGATCATCGTGTTTTATCCGTGTCCAGTTGTCGGAACCGCCAGTGACCTAGCGGATCTCGCCCTTGCGTGCCGCCTCGGCGGAGTTCAGATCGGCAATCACGGTCTCGCCCGCAACCGCACGCTGCCCCACCGTGACCAGCGGATTGACGCCTTTCGGAAGATAGACATCGACCCGGCTGCCGAAACGGATCAGCCCGAACCGCTCACCAGCCTGCACGGCCTGATCTTCCTGAAGGTAGCAGATGATGCGGCGCGCGACCAAACCGGCGATCTGCACGAAGGCGACCTTGCGGCCGTCCTTCATCTCTACCGCGACAAGCTGCCGTTCGTTCTCTTCGCTTGCCTTGTCGAAGGCAGCATTGACGAACTTGCCCGGCACGTAAGCCAGCTTGCAGACCTGCCCGTCGACCGGAATGCGGTTCACGTGGCAGTCGAAGACATTCATGAAGACGCTGACACGGCACATCGGCTCGTCGCCCATGTCGAGCTGTTTCGGCGGCGGTGCATCGACGATCATCTGCACCACACCGTCAGCGGGGGTGATGACCAGACCTTCGCGGCTTGGTGTTACCCGGTCCGGGTTACGGAAAAAGTAGATGCACCACATCGTCAGCACGAGGCCAACGAAGCCGAGTGGCTCCCACACGGCATAGAGCAGCAGTGTCAGCACCGCGAAAGCGGCGATGAACGGATAACCCTCACGCGCCACGGGAACCAGTACGCCCTTCAGAACGCCATCGTCCTGCTGATTTAACATTTGTTTTCCGTCCGGTTAGTTGACTGTCGGCAACCCGAAGACCTGGCCCGGATAGATCAGGTCTGGATCGCGGATCTGGTCGCTGTTCGCCTGATAGATCTCGGTATAGCGGAAGCCGGAGCCATAGACCCGGCTGGCGATCCGCCAGAGATTGTTGCCGGGCTGTATAATGACGACCGAGTCTTTCGGCAATCCCGTGATCGGAACGGCGCGGATGAAAGGCAGCTCGATACGGGCGATCACCTGGCCGCTTGTCGATACCTTGTCGACCCGCACCTGGTGGGTTCCGGCTTCGATATTCTGTTCCGGCTTCGCCGACCAGCTGCCATCGGCACCGGATGTCGCCCGGGCCGCCAGTTTGTTGTCGACGTAAATCTGGACTTCAGTATCCGGCGTGGTCTTGCCGCTGAAAACAACCGCCCCCGTGTCGTCATAGTCGATCACGTCGAGAGTCACGTCAGCGCCCGTGTTTTCAGAGGCAGCCCCGCCCGCCTTGGCCGTCGCGGTCTCGGGGAAGGACTGAACCTTCGGCGTCTCCGTGGGCTGTTGTCCTGCGGTTTCGGCTTTCGGCTCCGGCACCTGGAGGACCTTGGTCGGTGTACTGGAGGCCTGATCGCGCGGCACCACCATGGCCAGCGGTTTTTCCACCGCCGTACTTTCCTGCCCGGCGATGTTCTTGCCCTTTTCCGGAATCACGACAACCACGGCATTCTCGGACTTGGATGGAGTATCGCCATCCGCACCGGTATCGCTTTCCAGAGTCAGCACGCTGCTGCCAGAAGGCAGTTTTTCATCCGGAAGGAAAACCCAGTCGCCCTTCTCGTCGGCCTGCACTTCGCCGATTTTCCGCTCACCGTCCATGATCCGGACTTTCGCGTTCGGCTTCGCCTTGCCGGCAATGACAGTGTTGCCTTCAGGATCAACGCGGACGACATCGAAGCTCGGCTCCGCCAGATCCGGCTTGTCGTCGGCTGGCTCCGGAGTCTCCGCGGCGGTCGGTGCGCTCGACGAATCCGGCGCTTTTGCAACAGGTGCAGCGGCCGAACCCGGGGCGCTCTCTGTCTCCACGGGAAGCGGCAAACCGCCCTCTTCCGTGGTCCAGTAGAACAGCCCCACAGCCGAGGCGAGCACCAAGATTCCGGCGGCGCCAATCAGATACGGCTTTGATAACATGCTTTAAGGGCTCCCACACGCGCTCGGACGACAATAAACCCTTACAATCCCGGGCGCAATGCAGCGGAAAACTGTGATTTTATGCTGCTTGACCGAGCTTTGAGAGGGTGAGATAGACGAGTTTATGAAAGAGAAAAAATCCATCTGCGTATTCTGCGGTTCCTCCGGGAGAGTTGATGAAGCCTACCGGCAGGCCGCAACCCGGTTCGGAACCCTTGTCGGCGAGAAGGGTTACGACCTTGTCTATGGCGGAGGCCATGTCGGGCTTATGGGCATGGCCGCGGACGCCGCACTCGCGGCGGGTTCCTCCGTTGTCGGCGTCATTCCGAAGTTCCTGAAAGACTACGAAGTCGGCCATGACGGTCTGAACGAGCTTGTCGTGACCGACAATATGCATGACCGCAAACGCATCATGTATGAGCGCTCGGATGCCTTCGTGATCCTGCCCGGCGGCCTCGGCACCATGGACGAAACCTTCGAGGTGGTGACATGGACCCAGCTCGGTCTGTCGGCAAAACCCGTGGTGCTCGCCAATATCAACGGGTTCTGGGATCCCCTGATTGCGCTCGTCGATCACCTGGTCACGACCGGGTTCGCGCGGGACGAGAACAGGTCGATCCTGCAGGTCGCGGACAGCGTCGAGGATATTTTCCCGAAAATTGCGGCCGCCCCCGTGAGCCATGGAAAAGTGGCTTCAAAGTGGGTCTGACTGCCCTCTAGTTCCCCTAACGGCGCGGTCTCTTCGCGACAAGCCTGCAGTGCGCATCTTGCATTGCGCCGCCTAGCTGATATTTTGCCGCCGCTACAAAGAATTTCTTTCCACAAAGGAGCCAGGTAGATGGCCAAGATCAAGGTCAAAAATCCTATCGTCGAGCTCGACGGCGACGAGATGACCCGGATCATCTGGGAGATGATCAAGGAAAAGCTCATCCTTCCGTACCTCGACGTCGATCTCAAATATTACGACCTCGGGATGCAAAAGCGCGACGAGACGAATGACCAGATCACCATCGATTCCGCGAACGCGATCAAGGAACATGGCGTCGGTGTCAAATGCGCGACCATCACGCCGGATGAAGACCGGGTGAAGGAATTCGGCCTGAAGAAGATGTGGCGGTCGCCGAACGGCACCATCCGCAACATCCTCGGCGGCACCGTGTTCCGTTCGCCGATCATCTGCAAGAACGTCCCCCGGCTGGTTCCGGGCTGGACCCAGCCGATCGTCATCGGCCGTCACGCCTTCGGTGACCAGTATCGCGCCACCGATATGGTCGTGAAGGGTCCGGGCAAGCTGACCATGACCTTCCAGCCGGCAGACGGCGGCGAAGCCATCACCCACGAAGTCTATGATTTCCCGGGTGGCGGTGTTGCCATGTCCATGTACAACCTGGACGAGTCGATCCGCGGGTTCGCGCGAGCCTGCCTGAACTATGGTCTCGACCTTGGCTGGCCGGTCTATCTCTCGACCAAGAACACCATCCTCAAGGCCTATGACGGCCGCTTCAAGGACCTGTTCCAGGAAGTCTTCGAGGAAGAGTTCGAGGCGAAGTTCAAAGCCAAGGGCATCATCTACGAGCACCGCCTGATCGACGACATGGTCGCGGCCGCGATGAAATGGTCCGGCGGTTTCGTCTGGGCCTGCAAGAACTATGACGGCGACGTGCAGTCCGACACCGTGGCCCAGGGCTTCGGCTCACTTGGCCTGATGACCTCCGTGCTGAT
The DNA here is from genome assembly GCF_963974195.1 of uncultured Nisaea sp. Lineage (NCBI taxonomy): Bacteria > Pseudomonadati > Pseudomonadota > Alphaproteobacteria > Rhodospirillales > Thalassobaculaceae > Nisaea > uncultured Nisaea sp. The sequence continues at coordinate 43,073 of NZ_CAXBDC010000009.1, read as the reverse complement.
GACCCCGGACGGGAAGACGGTCGAAGCGGAAGCCGCCCACGGCACCGTGACCCGTCACTATCGCCAGCATCAGCAGGGCAAGGAAACCTCGACCAACCCGATCGCCTCGATCTTCGCCTGGAGCCGTGGCCTCGCCTACCGCGCCAAGTTCGACGAGACGCCGGAAGTGGCGAAGTTCGCCGAAGCTCTGGAAAAAGTTTGCGTCGACACCGTCGAAGCCGGCGACATGACCAAGGATCTGGCGCTGCTGATCAGCCCGGACCAGCCCTGGCTCACCACCCAGCAGTTCCTGTCCAAACTGGACGAGAACCTGCAGAAGGCGATGGGCTAACGGATATCCGGCGAATGTCGGTTAAGCGGGCCGCCTTCGGGCGGCCCGTTTTCGTTTCAGGATATGATTTGTCTGGGATCTGGGAGAGAGGGACCGATGGATTTCTATCATATTTACTGCGACCTGAAGCCGGGCGTGTCGGACATGGAGTTCGCAGAGTCCGTGCAGAGCTATTTCGCGCATCTGAAGCAGGAAGGCCTGATCGAAGGCTCCCGGATTACCCGGCGCAAACTCGGCCTCGGCCCCGCCGACGGCACTGAATTCCATATGTGGCTGGAAACCCGCGACCTGGCACAGCTCGATGCCGCCTTCACCCATGTCTCGACCCGGGCCGAGCCGGTCGAAAGCTTTCATCATGCGGTGAATTCAAAGGTCCAGAACGTGCGTTTCACACTGTACCGGGATTTTCCGGACCCGCAGCGCCAGCGTGGCGGGGAGCGGTTCTGATCCGCTCCCGCCCCGCTTTGTCAGCACTTATCGATAGACATAGATAGGGCTGGTCCAGGCCCGGGTGCCGTCTTCCTGCTCAACCCGGATATAGATCGGGTTGTCGCCTTCCGGTTTCAGCGCGATTTTCCGCGTGAACGAGAAGGAGGTGTGCGGGTTGACGTCGGGCAGACGGTAAAGCTTCAGGAAACGCGGCAATTCGCCGGAAGCGTCCAGCACAGTGTCTTCCAGACCGATCTTTGCGATATCGAGGGCACAGCTGATCAGAGGCGTTTTCACAGAGAGCGTACCGGAGGCCGCATCCTTGAGATAAAGGTCGGCGCCGCCGAAATTGCCGGTGGTCAGAGCCTTCCAGCTGAGTTCGGTCTCGCTGTTCTGATCCAGCGTTTTGTCCCGGTTGAAGAAATTAACGGGAACCGCCTTCTCCAGACTATTACCATCGAGCGTGGCGGTTCCGTCCCAGATCACTTCACGGAACCGGCCGCGGTATTCCGCGCCTTCCCAATGCAGGCGAAGACGCGCGCCAAGATCCTCTTCGCCATAGGGCCGGACAGTTTCGATCAGATCGAGCCCATTGAAGATATCCACCCGGATGATCGGAGAATTGGTGTCGACGGAGACGGACAGCTCCATACCGCCACCCGGCAGATTGACAATATCCCCCATGGTCGCGGAACGGGTCGCAACAGACGTGCTGTCCATCAGCGCCGGATCGTCGTGATACAGCGTCCCCTCGCCCTCGAACGCGGCATCCATGCGCAGGACCATGCGTCCGCCATCTCCGCCGGTGGTTCCGTAATGGCGCCGCTTGCGCATGCAATCGAGCAGCGCGGCACGGCTCAGCTCCGCCGTGCTGAAACAGGTCAACCCGCCGATGGCGCCGAACTTGCCCGCGCCGGGATAACTCGCGCCCGGGCGCCCCTTGTGCCCGTCCGAATTGCACACCACGCCGACCCGGTAGCCCAGTTTGAAGGCGTCATGCAGCAACCATTCGAAAGTGCCCCAGGAAGAATGCACCTCGACCGACTTCTCGAAGCGGCCGTCATGGGCAACGCCGATATCGGCATAGCGGCCACCGCAATGGGCGTAGCAGACAACGTCGAATTCCCCGTTTTCGGCAAAAGCCTCGAACAACTCGCCCGCCGTCGTGCAATCGGTATCGGCGGTCGTCTGGTCTTCGATCAGGGCATGGGATGACCGGCGGATGATCCGCCCTTCATTCTGAAAATAGACGTTACGGTCACCCCCCAGTGCAGTGTTGCCGGACCATTCATAGCCCGGCATCGCAACGAAGCTGCCCGGCGCATCGAATTCAGCCGTGATCCGGTTCAGCTCGGCCCAGAACTCGTCAGAGATCTGGAAGTCGTTCCCCTGATGTCCGCAGGCATCGACCCAGGCCCGGTCCCGCGCGAAAGCAAAATATTCCCGCGCGCTGCCTGTTCCGATGGTCTCCTCGGACTGGCCGTGCATGTCGCCCCAGTAATGGACGAGATCGCGGTCCTCGATGATAAGGGGGTTCGTGCGCGCGATGATCCCGCCGCCCGCATTCTTCACCGTAACGGACACGCGGCCGGGCGCGTTCACGGACAGGCCGGGAACCTCCAGGCTGAAGTCGCCTTCCTGGAATGCCACCGCGTCCGGCAGGCCTTCAAGTGCCCCTTCGGCCTCAAGGAAGATCTTGCCGGAGCACCGGTCCGACGGATTGCCCCATTTGTCCTGCCCCTTGATCTTCAGGGAAAAGACCTCTCCCGGACGGCGCAGGGTCGGGAGTGCGGCGGAGTAGCTTTCCGGCATGCCGGGCACGATCGCAATCTGAGGCTGCACCGGCAGCGTCTGGAAATTGAAGGTTGCGATCGGGTCCACCAGAACCCTGAATTCAAAGCTTTCCTCACAGAAGGTCTGCAGCCGCATGCCGGCGCCGCCATGATCGGTCACGCCGAAGCGGATGGTGATCGTGTCCCCTTCCTCGAGGAACCCCTTCACGACCTTGATCCAGAGCGTCCGGTCCCACGGCCGGACATTGCCCTTGGGATCCCAGCGCAATTGCAGAACGGCGCCGTTCGAAGCCTCCACCGTGCAATAGTTCGCGGCTTTCGGATCGTCGAACTGCGGGTTGCCCTGGTCGGACGCGAAACGGAAGCAAATCCGAAGACTGCCGGAATCGTCGATCCCGAAAGTTCCCGCCGTATAGACGAGCGTGAAGCTGGCATATGTCCCGGCCTCGAACCGGCCGCTCGGCGTGATCTCGGCATGTCCGAGAGCGGATGGCGCGATCGGAGCACGCATCACGCCGCTGTTCATGTCCTGCCAGGGACGATCTTCGCGTCCGGTCATCGATGTTTGCTTGGTCATGGAAAGCCTTCTTGATTGTCTCTCCCGAAAGAGAGGTTCGTTTCAATTCGCGTTTTGCGCCTACCGGAAAACATCCACGAGAAACGTGGAGATTGGCGGCACATAGGTGATCAGGAGCAGGTCGGCGAGCAGCACCAGGATATAGGGCCAGATCGCAACCACGATCCGCTCGATGGCAACCTTGGTCACCGCCGAGGCAATGAACAGATCCACGCCAAGCGGCGGGGTCACGGTGCCGATGCTGAGATTGACCGCCATGATGATGCCGAACAGAACCGGGTCGACACCGAAGCTCATCGCCGCCGGATACAGGATGGAGGTGAAGATCACGATCGCCGCGGCCGCATTCATGATGCAGCCGACAAGCAGGAGAAAAACGTTCACCAGCAGCAGATAGATGAGCGGACTGCCGGCCGCTTCAGCCAGATAGGAGGAGATACTTTGAGGGATCTGGTTGATCGTGATCAGCCAGGCAAAGACTCCGGCGCAGTTCATGATGAACATGACGACAGCGGAGGAAATCACCGCCCGCCGGAAAGCCCGATAGAGATCGGCGAGCGTGAGCTCACGGTACATCAGGCCAACCACAAGGCCGTACAGCACCGCGACGATGGCCGCTTCCGTCGGGGTAAAGACACCGCCATAGATGCCGGAGAGAATGATGACCGGCATCAGCAGGGGCCAGAAGGCGGTCTTGAAACTCGCCCAGATCTCCGCTGTTCCCTGGAATTCCGTTCGCTCAATACCTTCACGGCGGGCCAGGAACCAGTTGAGCGACAACATGCTCAGGCAAATCAGAATGCCGGGAAGCATGCCGGCGAGAAACAGGTCGGCGATCGAAACGCCGGTCACCACGCCATAAAGAATGAGCAGGATACTCGGCGGAATGATCATGCCCGTCACGCCCGCAGCCGCGATCGTGGCTGCTGTATATTGCGGACGGTATCCCTTCTCTTCCATCGGCGCGTTCATGACGCCGCCAATGGCGGCAACCGTCGCCGCGTTCGATCCTGAGAGCGCGGCAAAGAAACTGGAGCCGAGAATGGCCACCGCTCCAAGCCCGCCTGTCAAATGGCCGACCAGGGAGCCGGCGAAATTGACCAGCCGCCGCGACATGCCGCCGGTGGACATGATCTCGCCCGCCAGGATGAAGAAGGGGATCGCGAGCAGCGGGAAGGAATTGTTCGTGGAGAGCATGCGCTGCGCCGCGATTTCAAGACTGATATCGCTGAGCAGCAGTCCGATCACGCTCGAGAGACCGAGCGCAACGGCGATCGGAACCCGCAGGAGCATGAAAAGAAAGAGAGAGCCAAAAATTGCCAGGGTAATCATGTCAGATTGTCCATCTGTCCGGCACGGGGCAGCGCTACAGACCTTCGGTGAAGAGCGCGTCGCCCGGGGCACGTATCTGCCGAACGATCAGCTCGGCGGTGTAGAGGATCAGGAACGCCATGCCGACGGGAATGGCGCCATAAACCCAGGACATCGAAACCTCGAGCGCCGGCGATATCTGGTGCTGGACACGAATGGTCAGATCGATGCCATAAACAAAGATCAGGACGAAGAACGCCCCGCTCAGCAGCGATGCCGCAATCAGGGCCGTGCGCCGCATCACAGCAGGCAAACTGGCGACCAGCAGGCCAATCGCGGCATGCATGTTCCGCCGGAGCGCGACGGCTGACCCAAGAAAGATCATCCAGACGAACAGGTAGCGGATGAGTTCGTCCGGAAAGGCGAGAGAGCTTTCAATAATGAAGCGGAAGACGACCGTCGCGATGCCGAGAAGAAACATCACGACAAAGGAGATCACGCAAACCACCGCCAGGGCGGTTTCGGATAGATCGAGAGCCTTGGTAAGAACTCGCATCTTGTGTGTCCTTGGCGGTGGTTGCAGGGCTGTGGGTGCAGGGCGCTTGGCCCGGAACGCTATTTCGTGGCGACAGCCGCCTCGACCAGGTCCGCACCGATCTTGCCGCGATATTCGGCCCAGACCGGCTCCATAGCTTTCTGGAAAGCGGCACTCTGTTCCGGCGTGAGACGCGTCACGACCATGCCTCCGGCTTCCATTTCCTTCAGATACTGCGCTTCCACCGCGTTCAGCTCCTTACGCTCCCAGTTCTGGGTCTCGATCGCAGCTTCCTTGAACAGGGCCTGCACGTTCTCCGGCTGCTCGCTCCACATCTTGTTGTCCGTAATGAACATGATGCCAGCCCACTGGTGATTGGACAGCGTGATGTTGCCCTGCACCTTGTCAAAGCCGAAGGCCTTCACGTTGCCGACCGGGTTGTCCTGGCCATCGACGGTGCCCTGCTGCAGGCCGGTGAAGACCTCGGAGAGCGCCATCGGCGTCGGGTTCGCGCCGAGAGCCTTGAAGGTGGCGACATTGAGCGGGTTGTTCACAACGCGGAACTTGATGCCCTTCATGTCATCCGGCTTCTCCACCTTGGTCTTCGCCGTGGTGATGGTCCGGAAACCGCTTTCATACATCGCGATGGTGCGGATACCGATCTTGTCCAGCATGCCCGCATAAAGCTTCTGGCCGACCGGGCCGTCCGAAACCGCATAGGCATGGGCACTGTCGCGGAACAGGAAGGGCAGATAGAAGATATCCAGCGGCGGGTAGAAGCTGGCAACGTTCGTGGTCGGAACCAGGGCGAAATCCACCACCCCGATCTGGATCGATTCCACGAGTTCGCGTGAAGACCCGATGGTGCTGTTCGGGAACACCTGGACCTTGATCTTGCCGCCGCTCTTCTCGGCGACAATGTCAGCGAACTTCTGCGCGCCTTTGGCCAGCGGATGGGTCTCGTTATACGGATGCCCGAATTTCAGGGACAGCTCAGGCATTTCCTGGGCCATTGCTGCCTGGCCCGTCGCGGCACCGGCCGTCATCACACCGGCGACCATCAGGGCCGTGGCGGCATTGCGCATTTCCTTGAGCGCCCGGCGAGGCAGATCCGATTGAATTCCAAAAATTGAAGTCATGGTGAAGCACTCCTGTCCGTTTGTTTGTTTTCCGCCCTCCCGAGGCGGACTCCGAAACGATGGGCTTGAGTGCCCACTCTGTTTTGACGCGGCGGTTCGTTGACCGCCGTCAATTCAGGTGATCTCGCGCATGACCGGCTGGTCGTGGGATGCAGCGGGAACAATTTCGAGCACCCTGTCGCTTGGCGGCACGAAGATCCGCTGCCAGGTGATGGGGGCATCGCGGTAGCTCATGCCGCAAATCGTCCAGACCATGCCGAATTGCCCCGGAGGCACGTCGAGGTGTCGGGTGACGCGCGGTGGCAGCGTCTGGCAGACCATGGTCTGCCGCGTGTTCAGGGTTGGTGCGTTGAAGCGTTCGGCCAGCATGTCCCGGAAGGACACGCCGTTCAGCGTCGTGTCGCTCATCCGGGCGAGATCCGCAAACCGGTCCGCCGGAAGATAGACCTCGCTGAAGGCGTCGAATTCGTCATTCACGGAAACGAGCCGCTGGATATGGATATAGCTGTCCACATCGGCGCCGAAAAACGGGCTCCACGGGCCGGTCTCGCGCGTGGTCTCGACGCTGATAACCTTGAAGAAGATCGGCAGCAGCCGCTCCCCGCCCTCGGCCATGAAGCGGAAATGGCGGAGATGCTCTTCCTGGGCCCGGGCGCCCGAGACGAACGTGCCGCTGCCATGCCGGCGTTCCACCACGCCCATCTGCACCAGACTTCGAAGAGAGCGCCTTACCGTCCCCAGACTGGCGCCAGTCTCGACCGCGATCTGATCCTCGGCAGGCAAGCGCTCACCCGGCAACCAGCGACCGGCCTCAATCGCGCTCAGGATCTCTTCCGAGATCTGCCGGTGCTTGGCTTTCGCCACCCCCTTGTCAGAGGTATTGACCGACCGGAGTTTGGAGACACTCATGCGCGCACCATTCCTATTAAGGACATTACATACAAAACGCTATTAGCACCGAAAGATAAGGTCAAGTCCTATATAGGACTTTGTTATTTTCTAATCTAAAGCGTGAAAAATGCCGCAAGTTCAGGCACTTCATCCCGCCCGGAAGAAGCGGCATGGCTGCCGCCCTCATCCGCGACATATCTGGCGGCGCCAAAATCACCCGGCACAGCCTCCGGTACTGGCAGGGAAATAATCTGCCCGTCCATAGACACGGGGATTTTCATCTTCCGGGGCATTAGAAACTGGCGGCCTCCCGGTTCTGGCACTAGAACGGCTTTCCGGTTCTGTTCCCTTCCCACTCCCCACCGCATCGAGGAGCGCACTAACGTTGGAAAGCGATCTCGCCTATTACGGCATCGTTGCCCTGGGGGCATTCGCCGGAGCATTGGCCACCGGCCTTGCCGGTTTCGCCTTCGGGATCACCTCGCTCGGGATCTGGGCACACGTCCTCAGTCCGGCGGAAGCGGCACCGATGGTGATCATCTGCTCGCTCCTGATCGTGATCGCCACAATTGGCCCGATGTGGCGGGCGATCGACTTTCGTTCGGTCTGGGTTTTCCTGATCGGCGGATTGATCGGGGTGCCGGGCGGAGTTGCTCTCCTGCCTTATGCCGATCCTGGCCCCTTCCGGATCTTCGTCGGTGCAACCCTGATCCTTTATTGCGCTGCCTTTGTCATTGCCGGACGGCTTCCGGCGATTACCGGAAGATACAGGGCTATCGATGCTCTTGTCGGCTTCGGCGGCGGCATAATGGGCGGGTTCTCCGGCCTTTCAGGTGTGCTCCCCACGATCTGGTGCAGCCTGATGAAATGGCCGAAGGACCGCCAGCGCGGCACATTTCAGCTCTTCAATGGCGTCATGCACAGTGCCAGCCTCACCCTCTATATCCTTCAGGGCCGCCTGCCGGAAAACATCCTTCCCCTGCTCGGCGCTTCCGCTCCGCCGATGATCATCGGCACCGGTATCGGATTTGCCCTCTACCAAAGGATCAACGATGCCCAGTTCAAAAAGATCCTGCTCTGGATGCTGGGCGTCTCCGGCGTCGGGTTGCTGATCCCGGCACTCTAGGACGGCACCGCTTCCGGCGCATATTGAGCCAGGAACTCCGGGCTTGGAGCGATCGGCGTGATGATATCGATCAGCACCCCATTCGGGTCCTGTGTGATGAAATGACGTTGCCCGAAGGGCTCATCCCGCAGCGGCAGCAATATCGGTAATGCCGCGTCCTCTACCCGCGCATATTCCGCATCCACGTCAGCCACCTCGAAATTCAGGATCAGTCCGGCTGCGCGGCCGCGCCCGCTCTCCGGAATCGTCTCGTGGTCTCCCTGAAGGATGGCGATATTCACAGCCTCATCTTCCCTGGACTGAAGATGAACGTACCAGTCGCTTTCGAAAGCAGGTTCGAAACGGAAATGCTCCCGATAAAACCGGGCCGTGTCGGCGACATCAGCGGTCAGGATAACCGGATAGAACTGCGTACATTTCATTGCTTTCCCTCCAGCAGAAAAATACATACAGTATGCATGTAAATATCAATAAACATACAGGCTGCATGTATGCAAGAAAATTCCAGCCGGCGTTCCAATCGGGACCGCACCGAAGAAACCCGCACGGCTCTGCTCTCTGCAGCACGGGCCCTTTTCATCGAGAAGGGTTATGCCGACACGGGCACTCCGGAAATCGTCAAGGCGGCAAACGTCACGCGCGGCGCGCTTTATCACCATTACCGTGACAAGGAAGACCTGTTCCGTGCCGTCATCGAAAGGGAAGCCTCCATGGTCAGCGCGGAAATCGGCCGCAGCACTGTCTCCGCCGAAACGCCTTTCGATGCGCTGGCATCCGGATCCGAAGCCTATTTCGATGCAATGGCCACACAAGGCCGCACGCGGCTGCTTCTACTCGACGGGCCAGCAGTGCTTGGTCCGGAAGAGATGTCCCGGATCGACAGAGAAACCGGTGGCGGATCATTGCTGGAAGGACTAGCGGCGCATTTCGGCCGCACTCCGGACCCGGAAATGGAGGCTCTTGCAGATTTGCTCTCCGCCGCCTTCGACCGTGCGGCGCTCGCCATCGCGCACGGTGCTCCCCGGGGCAACTACGAAGATGCCATGGCAAAACTGCTCCGCACGCTCGCCTCCACAGATACCCTGATTTGATCCGCCAAACAGGGCTACTTCAGAGATTGGACTTTCATTCAGACCGCCGGTCGATGGCAGTCCAGAGGCCCGGGTAGTCACGGACCAGCCCGGCATCATCCAGCGTCAGCATCGCCTTGAAACCGTTGGCCGGGGACTCGTACTCATACCGGTCTTCCGTCACGCGGCGATAGGTCTGGCGGAGCGGTTTCAAGGTCCAGTCGGACTCATCGAACCAGGCCGCCGTGTTTTCAACGGAAGCGCCCGGAGCCAGACAGCTCCGCCTCACGGCAACGGTGTTTGTCGCCGGGGTAAAGCCAAGATCGATATCCACCGCCCCTTCGACGGCAGGGACAGGCTCTTCATTACATGTCCAGGTTCCGTCATCGTCCCGCCATATGGCCAAATCGATCCGGCGGTTATCCGCCCATCCAACCAGACGTACCGTCCGGGTTAGCCAGTGCGGATCGCACGCGACACGATAGTCTATATGGAGAGGCGTCCCGTCATGAAGTCCGGTTGCGGTGCCCGCAAGGTGCCATCCGCCGTCACTTCGCAAGATACGGCAAAGATCGGTGCCCGGCTCATCCAGCCGGCGCCAGATGATCCAGCGTTCCGTCTTCACCACGGGGTCAAGCGCCGGAGAGACCGAACAGCCAGAAGAGATAGACGGCCGTCAGCACGCTGATCCCGGTGACGCTCCATAAGCCAAGCTTGCGGATCAGTATCCGCCGTTCCGCAGCGCGCTGCTGGCGATCGATACGATGGTGCCGTTCCGCCTCGATAGCGCTGAGAAAACGCAGCAGGCTGTCAATGGACTCGCCAGCCAGGGCCTGGAACTGGGCTGCGATATTTTCTCCGTCATTCAGACGGCGGACAATATCCGCGCTGAAGGGGAAGTCGATAACCTCCCGGCTGCCCTTCCAGTAGATCGTGCCTTCGAGCGGAGATTCGATGTCCCGCCCGTCATCGGGCAAACGGGCCAGAAATCCACCGATGGAAATATCGACAAGAGGTAGCCGGCGCCCCTGCACTGAAGCATAGGCACCCGTTACGGACCACCGTCCGTGCCGGCGTCTTTCTTCAATGATCACTGCTTCGGCTACAGCATTCATCACCTAGCCTCCAGTTCCCGGGCAACAGTCTACACGATCACGTCCAATCAGACTGCCACGGCCCATCAGGCTGCGTGCGATTATCTTCGTCATAGAGAATAAAACCGGATCAAGTAATGCATTAACTATCATGTGGTAATATTACCGGGTGCCACGGAAAAGTACATATAGGGTTACGCTATGCCGGAAATACCGCGCAAGATTGCGGTTTCGGCTGAAACAGCACCGTTCAGGCCAAGACCGGCGGCGGTTGGAATCGGCTCACCCGGACTCTTGATATTAACCTTGCCAGCCCCCGTCGGAGCAAGATAGCCGACAGCAGTCCTAATACCCTCCCGCCGCGCAGGCAGAAATGCTAAATCAGCCCGTTGCTCCAAGCCTGTCCCCCGCATAGGGTGCCCGCGCGAACACTTCAGTATTCTTTATTTCTCCAGGATAGATCTTCCCCATGAGTCAATCGGCCGACATAACCGCATCAGATCAGCCTCCCTCCCTCGAGACCATGCTCGGCTTCAATGCCGATCTCGGCTTCCGCCTTGTCGAATGGGCGGACGGCTATGCGAAGCTGGAACTCGACCTGACGGAAAAGCACCTGAACCGCAGCGGCATCCTGCATGGCGGCGTGGTCGCGACGATCATCGATGCCGTCGGCGGTTATTGCGGTGTCTGGGTCCCGGAAGGGGCCGAGAAAAAGCGCGCCCTCACCCTGTCCCTGACCACCAGCTTCATGGGAACGACCAAGGAAGGCCGGATCTATGCCATCGCCAAACGCCGTGGCGGCGGCCGATCGGTCTTCTTCGCCAGCTGCGAAGTCTACAGCCCCGAAGGCACCCTGATCGCCATGGGCGAAGGCACTTACAAGTCCCTGGCAAGCAAAGTCACCTCTGCAGGTTAATTCAGATCTATCTGCTCACAGCCGCCCCGAGGGGTGCTCCCGCAGGAAATCGATGAAGAGGCGCAGCAGCTCCAGACGACGGTGCTGTTCGGGATAGAAAATGTAAAACGGCGGGTGCTCGATCACAAAAGGGTCGAGCACCGTTTCCAGCCGCCCGTCCGCCAGTTCCTCTTCGACCACCCGGCGCAGCGACCAGCCGATCCCGTGTCCGCTCCGTGCCGCTTCGATCACACCACGGAAATCATCGAACACCAGATGCGCCGGCGGGTCGACGGTGACGGTCCGCCCGTCGATGGAAAACAGCCAGTCGGCCACGCGGTTAGCGCTGACGAAACGATAGCGGATGCATTTATGCGCCAGGAGGTCACCCGGATGTTCCGGCCGGCCATGCGCGGAAAGATATTCCGGCGATGCCGAGTAAGCGGCCATGAGTGGCGGCGTCAGACGGGTCGCGACCATTCCGTCGGTCAGCCGGTCACCCAGCCGGAAGCCCGCGTGAAACCCTTCCCGCACGATATCGACCAGCCCCTCATTGAAGGACATTTCAAGCCGGATCTCCGGATAGGCCTGCTGAAAATCGGCCAGTACAGGGGCGATGATGATCCGGTAGGCACTCCAGGGCACGGTCAGCCGCAAGACGCCGCTCTTCGCCTTGCCCGTGGCGCGGGCATTCTCAATCGCGGCGGAGACCTCCGCCAGGGCCGGGCCGGTGCCCTCCAGAAGAACCTGACCGGCGGCAGTCAGATCGAGCGAACGCGTCGTCCGCGTCAGCAGTTCCACCCCCATGTCCCGCTCCAGCGCCTTGAGACGATGGCTGACAGCCGGCACCCCGACCCCGAGCGCACGGGCCGCCGCACTCAGCGAGCCATGCCGGACAATCGCCAGGAACACTTCGATACCGCCTATCACGCCAGACATATTTTAGATTTTCTAAAGAACAATCTTATTTTTTGAAATCTATTCGAACAGACCGGCTATTGCTAGCTAGGACGGACACCAGCGGAGTCGTCCCATGACATCACCCTCATCTGCAAAAATGGACCGAAGTGGTAATGCCATCGGCGCGGCGCTGATCGTTGGTGCCGTCTTCCTGATGGCCGGACAGGACGCATTGATCAAATATATGAGCGTCGACCTGGCCCTCGGGCAGATCTTCCTGCTGCGCTCCATCATGGTCCTGCCGCTGCTGACGCTGCTCTACCGCCGGGGCGCCGGACAGGCCTGGCGCGGTGCCCTTGCTCCATGGCCGCTCCTGCGCGGGCTCTTCCTGACCTTGATGTATATGACGCTCTATTCCGTCATCGATATCCTGCCGCTGGCATCACTCGCCGCTGGATTTTATACGGGGCCCCTCTTCATCACCCTGCTTGCCGCGCTGCTGCTGAAAGAGCGCGTCGGGGCCTTTGGCTGGGCCGGGGTCAGTGTCGGGTTTCTTGGCGTTCTGGTGCTCCTGCGGCCCGGGGCGGTGGCCTTCACGCCAGCGGCGCTGATCCCTGTCCTCTCCGGCTTTCTCTACGCTCTGGCGGCCATCCTCGCGCGCGGCAAATGCCGTTCCGACGCGCCGGTGTCCCTGGCACTGTCCCTGAACCTCGCCCTGCTCGCCGGCGGGGCCGCGATCAGCGGGCTCGCCTATCTCCTCTGGCCCGGCGGAAATGAGGGTTCTTTTCTGGTGCGGGTATGGGCACCCATGGCGGCAGGCGAATGGCGCCTGATCGCCATGCTGGCGATCCTGATGGTGGGGATCGGTCTCGGCCTCGCCGCTGCTTATCAGAAGGCCGCGCCATCCATCGCCGCGGCCTTCGATTACAGCTACCTGATCTTCGCAACCCTGTTCGGGTTTGTGCTCTTTGCCGAGACACCGGACCTGCCGACCGTCACCGGAATGGTGCTGATCGCCAGTGCCGGGTTCCTGGCCTTACTGAAGCGCTGAACGGATCACTTCGCGAAAGCGACATCCCGGCCCGGCGCGGCGGCCAGGAGTGAGCGGGTATATTCGTGCTGCGGGTTGGCGTAGACCTTCGCGGTCTCGCCTTCCTCAACCACGACGCCGTTCTGCATGACCATGATCCGGTCACAGATCTGCGCCGCCACCCGAAGATCATGGGTGATGAACAGCATCGCCAGATCGAAGCGGACCCGCACATCGTCGAGCAGCTCCAGCACCTGTGCCTGCACCGAAACGTCCAGTGCCGATACCGCCTCGTCCGCGATCAGTACCTTGGGATGCATGGCGAGCGCCCGGGCGATACAGATACGCTGACGCTGACCGCCGGAGAACTGGTGCGGGAAACGATCCAGCGCGTCCGGGCTGAGCCCGACGATCTCCATCAGCTCGCGTGCCCGGCTGTCCGCTTCGGACTCGCTGACGCCGAAATTCATCGGTCCCTCGACGATCGACTGACCGACCGTGCGGCGCGGATTGAGAGAGCGGTACGGATCCTGGAAGACGATCTGGATATCCCGGCGGTGCGGACGCATCGCATTTTCCGAGATGGTCGCGATATCCGAGCCTTCGACCTGGATATGGCCGGAGCTCGGATCCTGCAGGCGCACGATGCAGCGGGCGAGCGTCGACTTTCCCGATCCTGACTCGCCAACCACGCCGAGAGTCTCCCGGCGGTGCACGACCAGGTTCACATCCTTGTTGGCGTGAACCTCACGGCTTTTCCGGAACAGCCCGGTCCCGCCATAGACCTTGTTCACGTTCTGCGCGATCAGGGCCGGTGCCTTCTTGTCGATCTCCGCCCGGTGGCTCGGCTCCATTGAGGGGACAGAGCCGATCAGCATCTTGGTATAGGGATGCTGCGGCCTCAGCAGGATCTCGTCCCGCGTGCCCTGCTCGACGATCTTGCCCTTCTGCATGACGACGATGCGGTCGGCGATTTCCGCCACCACGCCGAAATCATGGGTGATGAACAGCACGCCAGAACCGTGACGGCGCTGGATATCCTTGATCAGGTCCAGGATCTGCGCCTGGGTGGTCACATCGAGCGCGGTTGTCGGCTCATCCGCGATCAGCAGGCCCGGCTCAAGCGCCAGGGCCATGGCAATCATGATGCGCTGACGCTGCCCGCCCGAAAGCTGGTGCGGATAGCTGTCATACATCTTCACATGATCCGGCAGGGAGACATCCGCCATGACCTCGAGCACACGCTTTTTCTGCTCGTCCGCCGAGAGGCTGGTGTGAATTTCCAGCATCTCGCGGATCTGGTCTCCCACCTTGATGACCGGGTTCAGGGCCGTCATCGGCTCCTGGAAGATCATCGCCATCTTCTCGCCGCGCAGCCGGCGCATCTCGGCGTCCGACTTCTTCAGCAGATCCTCACCCTGAAGGATGATCTCACCGCTGACCGGTTTCACTTCCTTCGGGTTCAACCCCATGGTGGTGAACGCGGTCACGGACTTGCCGGAACCAGACTCCCCCACCACACAGACGATCTCCCGCGCGCCGACGGTGAAGCTGATATCCTCGACGGCGAACGGACGGTCCGCCCCCTTTGGCAGGGCGACCGAGAGATTGCGGACTTCAAGAACGGGCGTGGCCGCTGTGCCCCCCGTCGTCTCCGTTGCGGATTGTGTATCGGTCATGCGCGCATCTTCCGGGCTATACGGGGATCAAGCGTGTCACGCAGTCCGTCGCCGACAACATTGACGGCCAGAACGGTCAGCGCGAGCGCGACACCAGGGTAGAAAATGATCCAGGGCGTGAGCTGGAAATAGGTCCGGCCCTCGGACATGATGTTGCCCCAGCTCGGGATTTCCGGCGGTATACCCGCACCGAGGAAGCCGAGGATGGACTCGGTCAGCATCGCCGCACCACAGATATAGGTGGCCTGCACGATCATCGGCGCGATGGTGTTCGGCAGGATATGCCGGATCAGGATCGCCGGGAGCCGGGTGCCGGAGGCAATCGCCGCTTCGACATAGGGCTCGTCCCGCACCGTCAGCACAACGGCACGTACCAGCCGGACAACCCGCGGAATCTCGGGAATGGTAATGGCGATCACGACCGTGGTCAGTGTCGCGCCTGAAATCGAGATCATGGCAATCGCCAGCAGGATCGCCGGGATCGCCATCAAACCGTCCATCACCCGCATCACCGGAGCATCGAGCCAGCGCACATACCCGGCGAGAAGCCCCGTGAACAGGCCGATCACCGTTGCGATAGCCGCCACGGAAATGCCGACAACGAGCGAGATCCGCCCGCCATGAACCACTCGGACGAAAATATCGCGGCCGAGAAAGTCCGTGCCGAACCAGAAATCCGCCGACGGTGGTTTCAATCGGCTGATCACGTTCTGCTCGGTTGGCGATCCGGTGAAGATCGGCCAGATAATCGCGATTGCCGCCATGATCAGCAGCAACACGCCGCCCCAGAACACAGACCTGTTCCGCATCATCAGCGCGAAAGTCGACGGCTGCTGCTTTTCCGGAAGCACCTCGTCGACGGACATCAGTTGAGGATCCGTTGCTGTCATCAGTACCTGATCCTTGGGTCAAACAGGGTATAGGAGAGATCGATCAGCAGGTTGATCAGGATATAGACAAAGCTGAAGAACAGGATCAGCCCCTGGATCACCGGGTAATCGCGGGCCAGCACCGCATCGAGCACAAGACGCCCGAGGCCCGGAATATTGAAGACCGACTCCGTCACCACCACACCGCCGATCAGCAGCGCGATGCCGACACCGATCACGGTGACGATCGGCACCGCCGCATTGCGCACCGCGTGCTTCATCAGGATCTTCCATTCGGACTGTCCCTTGGCACGCGCGGTCCGGACATAATCCTCTTCCAGAACCTCCATGACCGAGGCCCGGGTCATCCGTGCGATCAGCGAAATGAAGATCACAGAGAGCGCCATGACCGGCAGCACCATGTGTCTGAGGAAGGTAAGCAACCCGTGATCGAAGGGCGATTTATAGCCCTGGACCGGCAGGATCTTGAGCTGCATCGCCAGCACATAGATCAAACAATAGGCCAGCACGAAGACCGGCACCGAAAAACCGCCGACCGAAAAGAACATGACGAACCGGTCAATGAGAGAGCCGGATTTCCAGGCCGCGATGGTTCCGAGCGGCACCGCGACGGCAACCGCGAACACAATCGTGCACAGGGAAAGCAGCAGGGTCGGCTCGATCCGCTGACCGATCAGCTCCATCACCGGCTTCTTGGAGAAAATGGCAGTCCCGAGATCGCCGGAGGCAAGCTGCAGGATCCAGCGCCAGAGTTGCACGAACATCGGGTCGTTCAGCCCGAGCTGGCTGCGGATGCGCTCGACATCCTCCGCGCTCGCATAGTCGCCCGCGATCACCGCCGCCGGATCACCCGGCGCGAGCCGCAGGAGAAGAAAAACCAGCACGGCGACAATCACCATCACGGGGATGGTCGAGAGCACGCGCTTCAACACATAGGTCAGCATGGAGAGATAAGCTCCTCAAGGCGTCTGTCGCCAGACGGGCCTTACCGGCCCGGGGCAGAGCATTTCAGAGGAGCCGCCCGAACCATAAGGCCCGGGCGGCTTTCTGACGGGCGAAATTATTCGACCGACATATTCCAGAAGAACTGGACCGGAGACTTGATGAGGCCCTTCACGTTGTTCCGGTATGCAACCGGAACGAAGAACTGACCAAGCTCGACAGAAGCCGCGATCTTCAAGACCCGCTCCTGCACCTTCTTGCCAGCAGCAAGCTTCTCTTCCGGCGTGGTTGCGGATGCAAACTCACCGCGCGCCTTCTCGAGTTCCTCATCCGTGGCCCAGCCGAACCAGCCCTTGGCCAGATCGCCGGAGAAGGCGATGGACATCGGGTCGATCACGTCGGCACCGATCCACCAGGTGTGGAACATGTTCCAGCCGCCCTCGGAGACCGGGTCACGCTTGGCCCGGCGGGAGGTCAGTGTGGACCAGTCCATCGCCTGCAGATCAACTTCGAAGCCGGCCTTGCGGAGCTTCTCGGCGGTGATCAGGGTGAAAGCGGAGAGAACCGGAATATCCGTCGGGTGCATGATTACGATAGGCGTTCCGTCATAACCGGCAGCCTTCAGAGCCTCTGCGGCTTTTTCGATGGAGCCGGTCTTGATGGTCTCGGACGCCACTTCGCTCGCCAGAGGCGTGCCACAGGGGTAGATCGAGAAACAGGTTTTCCAGAACTGCGGATCACCGATGGCACCAGCCAGATAGTCTTCCTGCTTCATCGCCATGGTTGCGGCCTTGCGGATCTCGACATTGTCGAACGGCGGCAGCAGATGGTTGAAGCGGGCAAAGCCGATGGAGCCGAGCGGATCGTTGACTTCGGCCGTCACGCCTTCAGCGGCTGACAGCAGCGGCATCAGGTCGGTGGAGGGCTGTTCGAAGAAATCGACTTCGCCGGCGATCAGCGCGTTCATTGCCGTGGTCTGATCGGGGAAATAAGTCCAGATCACCTTGTCGACCTTGGCGAGCTTGCCGCCAGCGGCAGCCGACGGCGGCTCGGAGCGCGGGACATAATCCTCGAACTTCGTATAGACCACGGTCGAACCCGGAACCCACTGGTCCGCCTCGAATTTGAACGGGCCGGAGCCGATATGCTCGGGGATCTGCTCGAACGGATCCGTCGCGGCAATCCGCGCCGGCATGATGAACGGCACGTTGGAGGAGATCTTGCCGATCGACTCCAGCACCAGGCCATACGGTGCCTTCAGCTTGAACTGGAAGGTCTTGTCGCTGACGGCGACCATCTCTTCCATCTGTTCCATGAGCTTCTGGCCCATGCCGTCGCGGGCACCCCAGCGCTTCAGCGACGCGATGACGTCCGTGGAAGTGACCGGTGCGCCGTCATGGAATTTCAGCCCGTCGCGCAGGGTGAAGCTCCAGATTTTGCCGTCCTCGGATGTTTCCCAGGTGTCGACCATCTGCGGCTGCGGCTTGAAGTCCTCATCCATCGCGAAGAGCGTGTCATAGATGAGATAAGCGTGGTTGCGGGTGATGTAGGCCGTCGTCCAGATCGGATCGAGGTTCTTCAGGTCCGCATGCGGGATTACCCGCAACACCGTCTCGGCGCTCGCCAGGGTCGGGGTCCCTACCAATGGCAGGGCCACGACCGCGAGAGCCATCAGGCTGCGTCGTGTCCAACGAATCATATTCAATATCCCTGTTCCGTATTTTTAGGTTAGGCGCGAGGTTGGCCCCGTCAGTTACCTATTTTGGAGCATGTATTTTTTGCACCGCACCATGTGCGAGTCAATAAATCCGCAGGGTTGAACATGAAATATTTTTGCAATGGAGACGCATCATCCGCCCGGCAAGGCAGCCTGCATTCAGGTCGCGGACACCGCCCGCATCTCACCAACCCCTTGCCGGATAATCTGGAACGAGGACCAGCAGAACAGGCTTGCCATCACACCTGCGACGGCAAGGTCAGGCCAGCCGGTTCCGCTTTGCCAGACACCGGCAGCGGCGAGGACGACGGCAACATTGCCGATGGCGTCATTGCGCGAGCAGAGCCAGACGGAGCGGACATTGGCGTCCCCGTCCCGGAACCGGTAGAGCAAGCCGACGCTGGCCATGTTGGCGACAAAGGCCAGAACACCAACCACACTCATCACGGCTGCCTCGGGCACACCGACCACCAGAACCTGATACGCGGTAGAGCCAAATACCCAGATCCCCATCAAAGCCAGGGATATCCCCTTGAACAGCGCGGCACCGGCCCTGACATTCGCCGCCTTGCCGATGACGTAGAAGCTTAGGGCATAGGTCGCGGTATCGGCCAGGAAATCGAGCGCGTCCGCTTTCAGCGCCATCGACCCGGCACCAAACCCGGCCGCCATCTCGACAACGAACATCACCCCGTTGATCAGAATTACAGCCCAGAGCGCCCGACGGTAAGCCGCTGACATTCCTTCGAAAACCACATTCTCATGATCGTGACCACAACAGCCGGCCATGGCTCGCTCCTCGACAAATCACCTCGTTGATCCCAAATATGGGAGCTACAGCGACTGTAGGTTCAAGAGAGAATGAGCGAAAAATCGAGAAAGCCATGACGCAACCTGCCATCACCGATACAGCCCCGCGCTATCCGATTGGCGATCTTGCCCGTCAGACAGGTACAAAGGTGCAGACCATTCGCTATTACGAGTCCATCGGCCTATTGCCGGAACCCGCCCGCACGGCAGGCAATCAGCGGGTCTACGGCCAAGACCAGCTCGACCGGCTGGGCTTCATAAAGCATGCCCGCGACTTTGGCTTTCCCCTGGATGCCATCCGCGAATTGCTGGACATGACCGACCGGCCCGCGGCTTCCTGCACAGAAGCGGACGAAATTGTCAGCCGCCATCTGGGCGAAGTCCGGAGACGGATCGGCCGTCTGCAAGCTCTGGAAGGAGAATTGGCCCGGATGCTGAAAAGCTGTTCGCACGGCACCGTGGCGGACTGCCGGGTTATCAACGTGCTGTCGGATCACGAAAAATGTTGCACCACCAGCCACGAGCCGGTGGAGACCATGCCGTACCGGGCGCCGGATTAACGCTCGTCCTCGGGATCGCCCGCCCGCTCGTCATAGCCGTGCTTGGAGCTGTAGAAGGCCAGCCACATCAGTCCGCCACCCAGCAGCAGAGTGAAGAAAGACCCGATGGCCAGAGCGATGAAGCCATGGATGCTGATCTGAACGTCTTCATCAATGGCAAACCACATCTCCCACACGCCCCAGAGGGAGAACCCCAGAAGCGCAAAAAGACCCACGGCGAGCAGAATTATATTACGCATTGCCTATCGCCCAGCATGATTTGACCAAACTCAGAATATGGGCGCACTCTTGCTCTAAATCGACAAAAACGGGAACAGTTTATGACGTGGTCAATCGTCGCACGCGATCCGAAAAGCGGCCGTTTCGGCATTGCGGTCTCGACCTGTGCTTTCGCCGTTGGCGCCATCTGCCCCTGGTCCCGGGCCGGTGTCGGCGCCATTTCCACCCAGGCCCACACAAATCCGCTGCACGGCCCGCTCGCAATTGACCTGATGACGCGCGGCCTGCCGGTGACCGAAGCCCTAGCCATGACACTCGCCCACGACGAAGGCCGGGAAATCCGCCAGGTGCACGGCGTCGATGCAAAAGGCAATATCTTCGCCCATACCGGCGCGAACTGCGTCGAGTGGTGCGGGCACCTGACGGGAGAGAACGTCACCGTCGCCGGCAACATGCTGGCCGGTCCTGCGGTAGTCGCCGATACGCTGGCAAAGTACGAAGCAAGCGCGGGCCTCGAATTCGGCGACCGCCTGCTGATGGCGCTGGAGGCAGGGGAAGCCGCAGGCGGCGACAAACGCGGCAAGCAATCGGCCGCCCTGCTCATCCAGGGAAGCGAGCCATACGCCGAAGCCGACATCCGCATCGACGACCACCCGGAACCCGTCACCGAACTGAGAAGATTGTTCGGTATCTATGCCGGAAGCCGCCGCGCCTATATGCGCACCATGGGCGGGATCGGGGATTTCGCGGGCATTGTCGATGACGCGGAGCGGGATGCGTTTGTTCAGCGGGAACGGGGCCGTTAGCACACCCCGACAACTCACCAATCAAATTGCAGAAAAATCCGAATAGCCTCTCACCCGGTGCATCACCGAGTGATCCCTGTCGATCTCCCCGAGCGGACAGATATCCCAGTCCCAGGATCGGCCGCCCGCCGGAAGTGGCACGTCATGCAGCGCGGAGACCGTCGCGGTTTCCGCGCCGGAGCGGTCTCGGATGATGTGTGCCTCGTCGGCAACCAGTGCCACGGGGCACTCGAACGCACCGAGATAGGCAAGATGCGCGCGGACCAGAGCCTGCCCCAGTTGCTCGCTTTCCGCCTCGCTCTGCCGGAAGCGCTTCTCCAGATAAAGGTTCGGGACGACGGAGAGTTGGGACAGGATACTGGCGGAGATCACCAGCGAGATTGACGGGTCGTCCAGATAGGCTGTCGGTTGTGTCAGCGTGGTGTTTCCTTCGGCAAGGGAGGTGAGCGAGGCGGTGACGTCGAGCGTGACCAGCTCGATCCTCTCCTCCCGTCGCGCTGCGCGCCGGGCCGGTGTCATGAAGAGAAGGTCCGCCAGGATAACGCGCCGGAACATGCCGAGCAGATCCGCCAGTGGGATGTCATGCAGCAGACCGGCGCCGAAAATCAGAACCGTGTCCCGCGCGGTGCATTGCCCGGCCGCCTCCAGCATCAGCGTGCGGCTTTCTTCCAGATGCGATGCCCACGCTTTCCGGTTCCGCCGATACCGGCTTTCGATACCGACGCATTCCCGCAAATACCCCATCCGCCTGTAAGGCGCCGGGCACGGGGTTGTGAGATAGGTGAAGCATTCGCGAATCATCCGGTAATGGTAGAGGCACGGGAGGCCCGTTCCAAGAGCGGCCCTCCCGGCCATCCAGCGATCAGGCCCTGCGCACGGCCCCGCCCTCTTCATCCCAGCGCCAGGCTGGTTCACGCGGCCTCACCTCCACACCGCCGATCCAGCGCGGCGCGCCCGCGATACTCAGGTAATCCAGCTCCCCCGCCAGCACCCGCCGGCCGGCCTCCGTCAACGCATAGGCACGTTTCGGCCAGGGCAAATCCGCTGTCTCCGGGTCCGCCGCGATAACCGGCTCCGTGCTGGCGGAGAGATCTTTGAGAGCATGCCAGAACATCAGATCTCCGAGGAACGGCAGCAGCTCATGCCGGGTCATCAGGGCTTGAAAGATCCGACCTGCAGTTAGCTTTTGACCATCCGCCCTGGCAAGGATCGACAGCGACAGCGCCTGTGTCAGGCCCAACCCCGTGCGTGCCGAGGGCAGCTCCCGCAGATGCCGCCGCAGCGCCGGTGCCATCAACGGCAACGCGGGCGTGCCGTCACGGACGATCCGGTCAAGCTCTGTCGGGTCCGGGTCCGTCACCGCGTTCCAGACTTCAGCACCAAGCGCGAGCTGACCCTCGGTCACGGGTTTCAACTCGTTCTCCCAAAGCCAGAGCAGCACTTCGGGATGCAACTGGCCGAGCCCGACAAAGCCCTGCACGCCAGGCACCTTGCCGACACAGATCATCTGCAGGTCCGGGCGCTCATCAAGCCGGGAGAAATGCGCCAGCAGGCGGGCAAGGATCAACTGGTCGTAGCTGTCATGCTCGAACCAGAGCACCACCCGGTCGCCCTCTCCGAGCGCGTCCACCGCGCCGTACTCCGCTTCGAGCCTGTCCCTGGCGTCTTTCAATGAGCGATCATATCCGGACACGATGAATTCAGAGCGCTTGTCGAGAAAGGCCGCCCGGTCGAGGCGTGGCACCGGCCCCTGACAATAGGGGTCGGAAAACTCGACGAAAGCACCGGCAAAGCCCGCGACCTTGAGGCTGTGCCGGATATCCTCGCCACACCGGACATGCACCATGTCGGCGCTATCCGGCACCAGCGGGCGCCCCGCCTCCATGCGCTGGCGGGCAATACGCAGCGTATCGATATGCGTCTTCATGCGCGGCCAGCTTGGAAAGCCGTTTTCCCGCGCGATGACAAGTTGCGCATCGGCAAGCAGCTGCCCGGCCGCGGCGCCCTTCGGATGATGAGCTTCCCATCGGACGACAGCATCCGCATCGCCGTCACGGACAGCTTTCAGAAGCTCTTTCGCACGCTTTTTCTGTTGTTCGAGATTGAGCCGTCCGCCGAAATAATCACGCGGAACGGCCAGTGCCGGCTCGTTGGCTTTAGACATACGATTCCCTCGTCGGTTATCGCCTGTGTCCGCCAGCAGGCAAGGAAATCGATCTGTTATCGATCAGTCAGGATGGGCGCAGCCCTTTCCGCGGACAGGACGCCGAGAGGGCGTTGACGGAAGCATTGCAGCCCCGATGCGCGCGATCAAGAGCGGCCTGATCAAAAGGATGAATTTAGTTTACCCGTCCGGATAGAGCGCGGAACGATAAGCGAAGACGCCCGGCAGGCCGCCGGTATGGATGTAGAGCACGTTTTCCATGCCCTCGAAGGCGCCCGCGCGGGTGAGGCCGATCAGACCGGCCAGACTTTTCGCCGTATAGACCGGATCGACAATCAACGCTTCCAGACGACCGGCGAGGTCGATGGCCTCAAACGTGCTCTCCACCAACTTGCCATAACTCGGGCCGAACCAGTCGTCATGGCATTGCACGTCGCTCTCGGGGACGATCTCGCCGCAACCGAGCATGTCTTCCGCCAGGCGGGTGATGGAAAGAACACGCTCTGTCTGGCTCTTCGCGTCCCGGCGCACGCAAATGCCATGCACCGGCATGGTATACCCGGCAAGGCGCAGCCCAAGCAGGGTACCGACATGTGTGGCGGCACTGCCGCTTGGCACCACCACGGCATCAAACTGCATGCCGCCTTCACTGGCCTGCTGAAGCAGCTCGAGCGCGCATTGCATATAGCCGAGGGATGTCAGCGGTTTGGTGTCCGCCGACAGGGTGAAGAGGTAGGGGTTCTTGCCTTCCCGCTTCAGCCGCGCCGCAATGCTGTTGAGGTTGGCATCCGCCGCCTTCTCGTCCTCGCCGAGCGGGAAGTGGTGCATGTGGGCGCCGAACATCCGGTCCAGCAGCACATTGCCGGACTTATGATATTCCTCGCCCATGCCCTCGACCCGGTTCTCAAGCTGGACATGGGCCTCCATACCGAGCTTCGCGGCGAAGGCGGCCGCCGTGCGCATGTAGTTCGACTGCACCGCCCCGGTGATCACCGCCGTATCGACCCCGGCGGCTTTTGCGGCGCCGAAGGAATATTCGAGCTGGCGCACCTTGTTGCCGCCCGTGGCGACACCGGTGCAATCGTCCCGCTTCACCCAAAGCGTTGGCACCGGCCCGCCAAGCTCCTCCGAGAGATGCCCGGCCAGCCGTTCCATTTTCTCCAGCGGCGTCGGGAAATGTCCGAGCCGGACGCGCGGAAACCCATCCAATCGGTCTTGCAGCGCGTCCGGCCCCGTCATCATTCCATGCCTTCAAGTTCGGTGATGAAGCCGTCGATCACATCCAGTCCCTTGGACCAGAAGGCTGGATCGCTGGCATCGAGGCCGAAGGGCGCGAGCAGTTCCTTGTGGCGCAGGGTGCCACCGGCGGACAGCATCTCCAGATACTTCTCCGCGAAGCCGTCCTCGGCATTCTGATAAACCGCGTAGAGCGAGTTCACCAGGCAGTCACCGAAAGCATAGGCATAGACATAGAACGGCGAATGGATGAAGTGCGGGATGTAGGACCAGAAGGTCCGGTAATCGTCGTCGAACTTGATCGCCGGGCCGAGGCTGGCCTTCTGGGTCTCGATCCAGATATCGCCAAGATCTTCCGGCATCAGCTCGCCCTCGCTGCGGGCCGCGTGCACCTTGGTCTCGAACTGATGGAAGGCGATCTGCCGGACCACCGTGTTCAGCATGTCCTCGACCTTGCTGGCCAGCATCGTCCGGCGCTGCTTCGGATCGGTCTTGGAGGCAAGGACGGCGCGGAAGGTCAGCATCTCGCCAAAGACGGACGCCGTTTCCGCAAGAGTAAGCGGCGTGTCGGACAGAAGCTGGCCCTGCTTGCCGGCGAGCACCTGGTGCACGCCGTGGCCAAGCTCATGGGCCAGTGTCATCACGTCCCGGGTCTTGCCCTGATAATTCAGCAACAGATAGGGATGCGCGCTCGGCACCGTCGGATGCGCGAAAGCACCAGACGCCTTGCCCGGCCGTACCGGCGCATCGATCCAGGCATTATCGAAGAACCGCTGGCCGACCTCGGCCAGATCCGGCGAAAAAGAACCATAAGCATCAAGCACCGTTTTCCGGGCTTCGGCCCAGGGGATCGTGGTGTCATCGTCGTCCGGCAGCGGCGCGTTACGATCCCAGTAGTTCAGCGCATCGACACCGAACCATTTCGCCTTCAGCGCATAATAACGGTGCGACAGCCGGTCATAGCTACCGGTCACGGCATCGGAGAGCGCCTGCACCACCTCGTCCTCGACCTGATTGGCCAGGTTGCGCCCCGAGATCGGCCGCTCGTAGCCACGCCATTTGTCCTCGATGGACTTGTCCTTGGCGAGCGTGTTCGTAACCAGCGCGAAGAGGCCGATATTTTCCTTCAGCACACCGGCGAAGCTCTTCGCCGCTTTCTCGCGGATCGCGCCATCCTTGTGGCTCAGTTTGTCCAGTACCTCGGCGGAGGTGAGCTGTTTGCCATCGAACGGGAAGCGCAGGCGGGCGAAAGTCTCATCGAAAAGCCGGACCCAGGCGGATTTCCCCGTCACGGACTTCTCGTGCAGCTTCTCCTCGATCTCATCGGAAAGCTGGTGATCACGGAAGGCCCGGACGTCACGCAGCCACGGCTTGTAGAAGGCAAGCTCCGGCGCCTTCAGGCTAACCTCAAGATCCGCCTCCTCGATCCGGTTGATCTCCAGCGTGAAGAACAACAGGTCCGTCCCGGCGGCGTTGACCTTTTCCTGCATGGACTGGAAGAACTTGCCATTCTCGGCGCTGCTCATGT
The DNA here is from genome assembly GCF_963974195.1 of uncultured Nisaea sp. Taxonomy (NCBI): domain Bacteria; kingdom Pseudomonadati; phylum Pseudomonadota; class Alphaproteobacteria; order Rhodospirillales; family Thalassobaculaceae; genus Nisaea; species uncultured Nisaea sp. The sequence goes on along the minus strand of NZ_CAXBDC010000009.1, from coordinate 17,401 downwards.
CCCCCGCATAGACCAGATAGGCATAGGACATGATACGTCCCGTGATCTCGTCCATCAGCTCGTAGGCCTGGATAGCCCGGCCGAGCTCCGTGCCATCCAGACCGGCGATCTTTCCGGCATAACGCTGCTTGAAAGCCTTGGCATCCGCTGCAAGCTTCTCCAGGTCCTTGGTCAGGGCCTCCGAGTCCGGTCCGGGATAGAGATCGGACAGGTCCCATTCGGGGAGAACGCCAAGTTCGGATTGTGCGGCATCGGCCATCTGAGTATCCATTCGTTTCATTATGCGAGCGAGAACGCTCAACCGGTCGTTCGTCTGTTAGTCTCAACCAGAGCCACCGGAAAATGAGCGGCCATGGGAGGAAATACCAATAATGGACTACAAGGCAGTACGAAATCTCGCAACGCTGTTCTTCGATCAGTCTGCAGCGCTCTCCGACCGGCCGTTCCTGTGGGCCAAGCAGAACGGCACCTATCAGCCCATGACTTATGGCGAGGCCGGGGATGCCGTCCGGCGTTTCGCGAAAGCCCTGCGGGCGAGCGGGATTGAGAAGGGCGACCGCGTCCTGATCGTATCCGAGAACCGGCCGGAATGGGTGATCGCGGACCTTGCGATCATGGCGACCGGCGCCATCGCGGTCCCGACCTACACGACCTACACCACCGACGATTACCGCCATGTGCTTGAAGATAGCGGCGCGAAAGCCGCCGTGGTGTCTACCGGCCGCCTGGTGGAAAAGGTTCTGCCCGCCGCCGAGGGAGCGGCAGGCTGTACGATGCTGATTACGGTAGAAACTCTCGGCCAGACGCCCGGCAGCACGCTCACCATCACTGATTGGGATACGTTCCTGCGGCGCGGCGAGACATCAGAAGAAGACCCTGCCGACTGGGCCGCGACGCTGCAACGCGACGAGGTCTGCAGCCTGATTTACACCTCCGGTACCGGAGGGCGTCCCAAGGGGGTAATGCTGACGCATGGCTCACTGCTGGCCAATTGCGAAGGCGCGCATGACCTGCTCAGGGGCCTCGGCCTGGATCATGAGGTTTTCCTCTCTCTGCTCCCCCTCTCCCACTCCTATGAGCATATCTGCGGGCTACATTTTCCAATCTCCATCGGCGCGGAGATTTACTATGCGGAGGGCCCGGAAAAGGTCTCCCTGAACCTGACCGAAGCCCGGCCGACGATCATGACCGCCGTTCCGCGGCTCTATGAGGTTTTGCATGACCGGATTTGTCGCGGCGTCGATGCCAAGGGCGGACTGAGTGCGAAACTGTTCCACCGCACAGTCGCGCTCGGCGGCAAGGCTTACAGCAACCCGAAGAGCCTCTCTTTGCTCGAACGCGCCGAAAATGCCCTGCTCGATGTAGCGGTGCGCAAGAAGGTCGCCGGACGTTTCGGCGGCAGGCTGAAAGCTTTCGTCTCCGGGGGAGCAGCACTCAATCCGGATATCGGAATCTTCTTCCTGTCTCTCGGAATTCGTATTCTGCAAGGCTATGGCCAGACCGAAGCTTCGCCCGTCGTGGCATGCAATCGATGCTCCCCGAACAAGATCCATTCGGTCGGCCCGCCTCTGAAGGATGTCGAGGTCCGGATCGCCGAGGACGGAGAGATCCTGGTGAGCGGCGAGTTGCTGATGAAAGGCTATTGGGGCGATCCGGAAACGACGGCCCGCACCATTATCGACGGCTGGCTGCATACCGGCGATATCGGCCGGATCGATGAGGACGGCTACATCCACATCACCGACCGCAAGAAAGACATCATCGTCAATTCCGGTGGCGACAATATCGCGCCGGCCCGGGTCGAGGGTCAGATGACCGTCGAGCCCGAGATCGCCCAGGTCATGACCTATGGCGATAAACGCCCGTATCTTGTGGCCGTCGTGGTGCCGGAACAGACATTCATCGAGGAATGGGCCGCGACACGCAACGCCGAGCCAACACTCTCCGCACTCCGGGAGGACAAGGAGTTCGTGAAGGCCGTCGGCGCGGCTATCGAGCGCGGAAACGGCCGGCTTTCACAAATGGAAAAAGTCCGGCGGTTCATTCTTGCCGACGAAGCCTTCACCACAGAGAACACCATGATGACGCCAACCCTGAAACTGAAGAGGCACTTGATCCGGGACGCCTATGAAGACCGGCTGGTTGCTCTCTATGCACGGAACTGAGAGGCAAGCCGGCAAATGCTCTCTTACGGAGCGTGAAACAAAACTGGCAAAACGCTCTCGGGTTTGTTTAAAATCAACATGGTTACTGCCTAGAATAAGGCGATCTACTCCAGCCAAAACGGTTCGGAAATGAAAGGCTCAGAACATTGAGCAACTACAGCACAAAGCCGAACCCGCATTTCGGGCATCGCGTTCTTGATCCAATGCCAACGCGGGAATCTCTCGATCACTTTTATGCAGAACAATATTACGACCTCATAGAGCAAGGTAAACTGGCCGTCGATATTGCACGCGCCAACCGGGGCGGCGAAGAGGCGGCGGACCAGGAAAAATGGCTCCGCGAAACCGTTCATAAAGACGTGATCGACATTCTGCTGGAGTATGCGCCCGGGAAGCGGGCCGCCGAGGTCGGATGCGGGCTCGGAGATCTTGTCGGTGACATGAAACAGGCCGGACTTGAACCGCTCGGCATCGATTTGGCCGGCGATGCCGTCGCCGCGGTCAAATCCAAGGGGCTGGAGGCTCTCGAAGGATCCTTGGACGGGCTGTTTCAAGATGGAGCCATCCAGCCTGAAAGCCTCGACGCCATCGTCTTCAACAACGTTCTAGAGTTCACCCACGATCCGGCAGACAACCTGAGGATTGCCTCCAAGATACTGAAGCCTGGCGGGGTTTTGCTCGTCCGGGGAGGAAATGACTTTAACGCCCTGCAGATGGCTGCTGTCGATTCTCTTGGTCTGGAAGAGTGGTGGGTCTCACCGCCAGGGCATATCAACTACCTCACCTTCGATGCCGTCGAAGCCATGATGCACGATGTCGGGGTGATGCCCTTTCATCGGCACGGTGAGTTTCCGATGGAGCTATGGCTTCTGCTCGGCTTTGACTATATTTCAGACCGTACACTCGGTGCCGATTGCCACAACCGGCGTGTCGCATTCGAACGGTCTGTCCCGACTGACGTCCGCAGACGCCTCTATAAAGCCTTCGGGCAAGCCGGACTCGGCCGGACAATGGTCATCGCCGGGAGGCGCGCCTAGGAGACGAAGATGCGCGTTGCGATCATGCAACCGACATGGCTTCCCTGGATGGGATATTTCGATCTGATCGACCAAGTCGATCAGTTCGTCTTCCTCGATACCGTGCAATTCTCCAAGCAATCCTGGCACTGCCGCAACAGAGTCAAGACCAGCCACGGCAGCAAGTGGATCTCCCTGCCTGTTTCCGCTCGCTTCAGCGAAGGTACCAGTCTCGACACTGCGGTTGTTCACCCTGAACGCCGCATGCGTAAATTCGCAAAGACCCTGCATCAGGAATATGCGAGCGCTCAGGCCTTTGAGAGAGAATTTCCGGCATTGGCAGATCATTTGTCATCCATTTCTGACAGCGCCTGCCTCGCGGACGTAAACATCGCTTTCATCCTCTTCGCGATGGAGCGTCTAGGGATCACCACGAAAACGGTCCGCGCTCAATCCCTTCCAAAATTCGATGGCCGCGTGATGCGCCTGATTGAGATTTGCCGCCTTTACGGCGCCGATACTTATGTCAGCGCTCCCGGCTCCGCGGACTATATTGGACTGGATGGCATAAAGCGTTTCGAAGAGGCAGGCATCGATGTGGTGTTCCAGCGCTATGATCACCCGATCTACCCGCAGTGCGGATCCGGATTCCTAGGCTTCATGTCTATCGTGGATCTGCTACTTAATGCCGGAGAACAGGCTGGAGCAATACTTCGCTCAGGTCACCGTGATCCGATACCAGCTCTCGAATTCTTCAGTATTTCCAGGAGTGAGTCCGGTGGACGAGAAAACAATTACGGCGCAGCTTGATACATGGCGGGGCCGGTTCGGCGATGCCTATGCCGAACGTAACTCCGCAACAGCCGAACGCGTGCGCGACTACACTCGCGCATACGCGAAAATGTGGGAATGCATGGCAGCCGATCCACCCGCGTCCATTCTGGAATGCGGCTGCAATGTCGGCATCGCCCTACGAGCGCTGTCGAATATCACCTCCGCTGAACTCCATGCGATCGAGCCGAATGCAAAGGCCCGTGCCAAAGCGATCGCAGCGGGCGTAACAGCCAAAGGCAATATCGTCGAAGGCTGGCTGCAATCAATTCCGTTTCCGGACCGCCATTTCGACATGGCATTTACATCTGGCGTCCTGATTCATGTGGAACCGGATTCTCTGGATACGGCCCTTTCAGAACTTGGGCGTGTTGCAAACAAGTACGTGTTGATGACGGAGTATTATTCCAAACACCTGCAGGAGATTGAGTATCGCGGCCAGAACGAGATGCTCTGGAAAGCGGACTACGGTGAGCTTTTCATGGAAAAAAATCCGGGTTGGCGTCCTATTGAGGCCGGGTTCTTCTGGGATAAACTGACCGGGTTTGGTGATTCAAACTGGTGGGTTTTCAAACGCGAAGAATAGCTGGGCTGTATATAGATGGCACCGGCGACAGGCACGGAAAACCAGGGGACCAGAAGTCTCGAGCAACTGTTCACTGAAGCAATTGCACAGCACGAAGCCGGGCGTCTGAATATAGCGCGACCAATCTACGAGAAGCTACGATCGGCCGTTGGGCCCAACCCGGACATATTGCATCTTCTGGGAACGCTTTATTTCCAACAAGGCTCGCCGGACAGAGGTGCCCGCCTTATCCGGCAGGCGATTATCCTGCGGCCCGATCCAGCATCCTATTATGATCATTTCGGCAGCGCGGCTCGCGGCACAAGCAATCTTGCCTTAGCAGAGACCGCTTATGGACGCGCCTGCATCATCAATCCTGCGTCCGGCTCGGCTTTCCTCAATTCCGCTATTGTAGCCCTGGAAACTGGCCAAGCCGAGAAGGCCGTTGAAAAAGCCGGCCAAGCGATTCACCTCATGCCAGACAATACCGAGGCATGGCTACGCCTCGGCATTGCCCTTTACACGATCAAAGAATATGCATCCGCAGCAGAGGCTCTAGACCAGGCGCGTGACAAGGCGCCGGAGAGTGTCGAGGCTTATTTCCATTTGCAGAAGGTGCATACGGCACTCAGAAACACCCAAGCTGCAGACAAGATCACGAAACAAAGCATCGCGCTTGATCCTGGCCGCCACGAACTCTACGCCCATTTTCGCAGCGGGGATCTTTCGGATATTACAAACTGGAGCAGTAATTTCCCAAAGCGCCTCGCGACTATTATCAAGCCCGCCTCGTCAAACACCTGGGAGCAACTCGCTGCCGAATATTATAGCGAGATGAAATATGCCGACGCGGCGAAAGCAGCACAACATGCTGCACTTATAGCCCCAGGACTCAGCAGTCCTTATAATTCACTCGCCACCACGACCTACCATCTTGGTGAATTCAAACGCTCCATTCGTATTTCCCGTCATGGCTTGTTCGTATCTCCGGGTTTTGGAGATATCGGTTTCAACCTGAGCCTTTCCGCATTCAGCAGCGGCGACATTGATACAGGATGGCGTTATTGGCCCCACCGCCTAAAAATGTCGAAAGCTCCAAAACGTTTCAGTCTACCGGATCGCTGGAATCCGGATGACGGAGCTCCCGGTCATCTGTTGATTGCTTCGGAACAAGGGCTAGGTGACGACATTCTACACCTAAGCTGCCTGCCGGATTTGCTGCAACATGTCCTGCTCGTGACTATTGAAACGGACCCTAGGCTGTTTCCATTACTGAAACGCAGCTTCCCGCACCTGAATTTGATCGAGAAACAGCTCCGTTCTGGAGCGAATGGTGAAGCCATTCATGACTATGAGAACGTGCAAGGTAAACACCAATTCACCCATAGCCTGACCTCAGGAGACTTACCCGCCCTCTACCGACATGGCCCGCATAAGGTACCAGCAGGAAACGGATATCTAAGGGTAGACGCAACAATGCAATTGGAGTGGCAAACTCGATTAAGCGAATTTGGGCCGCCACCATATCTCGGTCTGTGTTGGCGCAGCGGAACATTCATAACGTCACATCGTGCAATCCGTTATCACACCATTGAAGAACTGGTGAGCGAAATACCGACTGACACCTTCACACTGGTCAATCTCCAGTACGGTGACGCTCGTGATGAAATTGCAGGCCTAGCTGCCGAACGGGGGATCACAATCCATGATTTCCCCGATTTGAACCAAACGAATGAGCTAGACCGCGTTGCAGCCCTAATGTCCTGCCTCGATCTCGTCATTGCACCGGCAACAGCAGCCCTCGCTCTTGCTTGCGCCGTCGGCGTTCCGGTTATCGGGCTGGAAAAATCATACTTTCTCTACGGTGATGAAAATGATCCGATGTTCGCCAACCTTTATCCGGTCAAGCGCCCTTCAGAGCCAACCATAGTGCCTGATCGCGCTCAGCGGATGGGTGAAGCGATCCGTTACTTCCTCGAACACGGCAAATTACCGATCAGGGAACCTTGATCCGGTTCACATGGCCCATCTTGCGGCCCGGGCGGGCTTCCGTCTTGCCATAGAGATGCAGCTTCGCGTGCGGCTCGGCGGCGATATCCAGCCATTGACTGGCTTCGTCACCGATCAAGTTCTGCATCACGGTCGGGAACAGCATGTCCACCGGCCCCAGCGGAAGCCCGGTCACCGCGCGCACGAATTGCCCGAACTGGCTGGTCGCACAGCCATCCTGCGTCCAGTGCCCGGAATTATGCGGGCGCGGCGCGACTTCGTTTACGAGCACCTCGCCTTCGGCGGTTACGAACATTTCAACAGCCAGAAGTCCAACCAGCTCCAGACGTTCCGCCAGGGCAACTGCCGTGGCCCGCGCGGCCTTCTCCGTCGCTCCGGAAATTACCGCCGGTACGGTACTCGTGCTCAGGATGTGATCGACATGGTGGTTTTCCGCCACCGGGAAGGCCAGGGCCGTCCCATCGGTGCCGCGTGCCACGATGACGGAAACTTCCTTATCGAAGGAGACGAAACCTTCAAGCACCGCGTCGTCAGTCTTCAGGGACTCCCAGGCCGCCGCGAGATCCGTCTCAGCCGTGATCTTGATCTGGCCTTTTCCGTCATACCCGAAACGGCATGTCTTGAGCACGGCCGGACGGCCGATTTCCTGCACCGCGTCCCGTAACTGTTCCAGACCGGTGACATGACGGTAAGGTGCCGTCTGCGCCCCCGCGTCTCGGGCGAAATCCTTTTCCGCGACCCTGTGTTGCGAAACGGCGAGAACACTTGGTTGCGGACGCACCGGGACAAGCTCCGAAAGGCGCTGCACGGTGTCGACGGGAATGTTTTCGAACTCATAGGTAATGACATCGACGGACGCCGCGAATTCCGCCAACGCCTTCTCGTCTTCATACGCCGCGACCGTGGTCTTCTCGGCCACCTGAGCGGCAGGACTGTCCTCTTCGGGCGTGAAGATATGACACCGGTAGCCGAGCGGAGCCGCCGCCAGAGCCGTCATGCGACCAAGCTGACCGCCGCCGATAATCCCGATGACCGAACCGGGAGCCAGAACATCAGACATCAGGCATCCACCGGAACGTCGCCAACCGAATCCGTTTGCGCTTTCCGCCAGGCATCCAGGCGGGCGTGCAGCTCCTCGTCTCCGTTCGCCAGAATCGCGGCAGCAAGCAGCCCTGCATTCTTCGCACCGGCCTTGCCTATGGCGAGCGTTCCGACAGGAATACCGCCCGGCATCTGCGCAATGGAAAGGAGACTGTCCATACCCTTCAGCGCCTTGCTCTCGACCGGAACCCCCAGCACGGGAAGCGTGGTCTGCGCAGCGACCATGCCCGGCAGATGCGCGGCGCCGCCGGCACCGGCAATGATGACCTGAATTCCCCGCTCCCGCGCCGTCGCGGCATACTCCGCCATGCGGGCCGGTGTCCGGTGTGCGGAGACAATCCGGGTCTCGTGCGGCACGTCGAGAGCGTCAAGAATAAGGGCGGCTTCCTTCATGGTTTCCCAGTCAGACTGGCTGCCCATGATGATACCGACTAGAGGGGTCGCGGCCTTGACCATATACGCATTCCTGCTTCCGTCACGACCAGATCCCGGGCCAGGCCGGGCAGGCCAAAGAAGCGCGGCATTATAGGAGCGGCGCTTGCAGTTACAAGCATGGACTGACAGCTTCCACACACCCCCGCTTCATGCTTCAGTCCCGGCACCGGAAATTTGGAGAGGCAAGCGTCATGACCGCACTGGCAATACGGGACCAGGCAGCCTTTCTGCACCAGGCAGGCTCAACCCCGGTCGACCATGCCTTCGTCTCATGCGAGGGAGCCTGGGCGACGGACGAGAACGGTCACCGGTTTCTCGATTTCCACGGCAACTCTTGCCACAATATCGGCTACCGGCATCCACGCCTGATCGCCGCCCTGAAAGAACAGCTCGACACACTCTGCTTCACACCACGGCTTTTCACTTCCGAGCCGGCAGTCGAACTGGCGGAAATGCTGGCCGCGCGCTGGCCCTATGGCGGGGCAAAGGTCTTGCTCGGCGTCTCCGGTGCCGATGCCATAGAGATGGCGCTCAAACTGGCCTACATCGCCACAGGCAGAACCGGTACTGCCGCCTTTGACGGGAGCTGGCATGGTGCCGCGTTGGGCGCGCTCTCGGTCGGAGGAACAATCGGTGAAAAGGCTGGCCTGCCAGCTCTTGAAAATTGCCACCACGTCCCGTCCTACTGGCTCCGGCGACAAGGCGAGAAGGTGGAGACCTGCGCGCGGAACGCGTTTGCCGGCCTGAGGCAGATCCTTGAAAGCAGGAAAATCGCCGCACTGATCGCGGAACCTGTGCGATCGACCGGGCAAACAGCGCCTGACTGGTTCTGGCCGGAGGTCCGAGCGCTTTGCGACCGTACGGGAACCTTAATGATCTTCGACGAAATCCCGACGGGCCTTGGCAAAACCGGCCGATTCTTCGCCAGCGAACATACCGGTGTCCGGCCGGATATGACCGTGCTTGGAAAATCCCTCGGTGGCGGCATTCTGCCCCTCTCCGCAGTCATTGCCAGAGAGGATCTCAATGTCGCGGGCCATCTCGGCATCGGACATTACACGCACCAGAAAAACCCGGTCCTGGCCCGCGCCGGGATAGAGACGATCAAAATTCTGGAAGAAGAAGATCTGATTGGCGGAGCGGCAGCCAAAGGGCGGGGTTTTACTGCCGAGCTGCAGCGGATGGTTTCCGAAACACCCATCTTTGACATAACCTATGGTCTGGGCCTTGCCATGTCTGTGGCCTGCACTGCCCCTGCCCGCCTGGAAACGCTGAAAGCCGCCTGTTACCGGTTGGGCCTCAACGCCGGAACCGCAGACGGGCGGCTGCTCACCCTGTCACCCCCATTGACACTTTCACGGGAAGAGTTTGCCGAAGCGATCGGAGCTTTGCGGCAAGCGGCAGAGAAATGCCCTAGCTGATGCCGTTTTCCTTCCTTTTCTGATCATAAACCAGCCACGTTTTCCACGGCTTTTCATGACCAATGACCCGAACTTCCCTCGGCGCCGATTTGGTATTGCCCGACAGATGCAGGATGCCAATGGGGCGATGGGGGATCGCCGGCTCGACAAAGTCACGGGTCACAGGATCGAATGCGGGCATCGCCATATTTGCCAGCCAGTTAAACTGGCTGGGCAGCAGACAGCGCGGAGGCTCCGTGGAATAGACAACATGATTCAGAGCCAGTTGATCGACGAAAAAATCAACCTTCCGGCTCAACGCCGTGCGCATCGCATCGGCCCATAGAGACCAGGCAGGATGATTGGCCGGCATCGAGAAGACGCCGCAATTCAGCGTCGGATTGTACGCCACGCGTTTAGCACTTTTCTCTCCAAAGAGAGTCGCATGCTGCTCAAAGGTCCAGCGCACATATTCCCTGAAATTGAAGGAGTGTTTGTAGCTGCGATCCATTTCCGGAGCGATATTCAGATCGCCACGGCGAGCCCCTTCGATGAGCCATTCAATCGCCCACCAGTTCTGGACCCAGGCATCGGCATCGATCCAGATATAGGTCTCGTACCCCGGGAAATGATCGCGAAGGAAAGGCCGCGAGACCATCGCCTTGAAGCCTTCGCCGATCTGCTTGTTCCCGGTCGTGATCGAGCCGGAACCCGCAGCAGGACGTTCAAAATCAATATCCCACCCGGGCTTCACGATGGTGGGGCCGAACGGGGACAGCTGGGCTGATTCCTCCGGCTGAAGCCCTAGATCCAGAACACCGATATCGATATCGGTCTGCTGCTGATCACGAATGGAGCGCAGGAGGCAAAGGCAAATCGGCAAGAAACGGCTTTCACTGCCTGTGCAGATAATGCTTTTCGCATTCATCCCCTGCCCTCGCCGCTTCAGGCGATGATGTCAGGCAGCAGTTCGCTCTCAAGCCTGATCATCTGATCCTTCAGGAGCAGCTTGCGCTTTTTCAGGCGCTGGATCTGGAGCTGATTGAACGGGCCGTCTTCCGCCAGACGCGCAATGACGTCGTCAAGGTCGCGGTGTTCTATCTTCAGCTCTTCGAGCCGGCGTGACAGTTCTTCGCGGTCCTGTTCCAACAAGGCAATCCGTTACAATTTGTATGTGAGACGGTCTGTCATATCGCAAAGCACAATAGTTTGGTAGGGCGCTTTTGCATGCTAGACAAGACGGATGAGCGTGCCTGACACCCCATTCTGGATCTATTCCCTCGCGACATACGGCCAGGAGAATGTCGCGGCTGAATGCCTGGTTCTGCAGGACCGCTTCGGACTCGATGTAAATCTGATCCTGCTTTGCTGCTGGCTGGGCTCTCGCGGAACCGTTCTTGACCGGGCCGAAGCAGATCAGGCCTGCGCTCTTGCCCGCGAATGGGCAATCCCCGTGATAACGCCCCTGCGCACTGTCAGGCGGCATCTCAAGACCAGGATCGCCGACAAGCATATTTCCCGCCTTCGCCAACAACTTGCCACCCTTGAACTTGAAGCCGAGAAAATCCAGCAGAGCCGGCTTTACGAACACTTCGGCGCCCTGCCTTCCGATCCGGACACACAGCCTCCGCAGGCGGCCGCACGCAACCTCGCACATTATCTGGCCGCCCTTGGCCTGCCGCCTAAACCGCCGCTGCGTGAAACTCTTGTAAAACTGCTCGCCGCCATCTTTCCCGGCACACCGGAAGCGGATATCGTTTCTCGTCTTGCCGTATCGGCCACCGATCCGACGATATAGGGAAACAGCGAATGCGCGACGGTGCCTCAGTCACGCTCCGATTCGAGAAGCCGGATGGCGGCATGCTTGCCGTTTCCATATCGGACCTGATCGTCGGCGGCTGGACCGGCCGCGATACGGGCGCGCTGCAGCATCATATCGACGAGCTGAAAGCCATCGGCGTCGCCCCGCCGAGCGAAACCCCGCTGTTCTATCGCAACGCCGTCAACGTGCTGATGCAGGACGACGCCATCCAGGTCGTCGGTCCGGACACATCCGGCGAGGTCGAGGCGGTGCTGGTCTCCACAGACGAGGGCATCTGGGTCACGGTCGGCTCAGATCACACGGACCGGGCCGCCGAGACCTATTCCGTTGCCGGCTCGAAACAGATGTGCCCGAAAATCCTCGCCCGCGAAGCCTGGCCGCTCGACGATCTGCTGGACCATTGGGACGATCTCAGGCTCCGGTCCCGCGCCACCATCGACGGCACCGAAGTGCCTTACCAGGACGGTGCGCTCGCGGCCATGCGGCGGCCGGAAGAGCTGATGGAACGTTATGCCAATGGCGTCCTGCCCCCCGGTTCTGTCATGATGCTCGGCACCTTCGCCGCCATCGGCGGCATCCGTCCCGCCAGCCGTTTCACCATGGAGATCGAGGACCCGACGCGCGGTGCCAAGATCTCTCACGCCTACGATATTCATTCCCTGCCACTTGTGAGTTAAGCCCATGTTTGCCCCCCTGAAAGACCTCGCCGCCGATCTTGCCGCCGAAAAAACAAGTTCGGAGAAGCTGACCGAGGAAGCCCTCGCCCGGATCGGGGATGCGAAAGGCGAAGGGGGCAGGACCTATACGGATGTTTTCGCCGATGCGGCCCGCGCCGAAGCGAAGGCCAGCGATGCGCTGCGCGCCGCAGGTGTCGTGCCCTCTCCGCTCGCGGGCATTCCGATCTCTGTGAAGGATCTGTTCGATATCCGGGGCCGTGTCACCATGGCCGGGTCCGTCGCCCGCAAGGGTGAGCCTGCGGCAGACGAGGACGCACCGGTCGTCGCCCGCCTCCGGGCCGCCGGTGCAGTGATCCTCGGCCGCACCAACATGACCGAATTCGCCTTCTCCGGTCTCGGCCTCAACCCGCATTACGGCACGCCGAAAAACCCGTTCGACCGCGAAACCGGCCGCATTCCGGGTGGCTCCTCCTCCGGCGCCGCGATTTCCGTCACCGACGGCATGGCCGCCGCCGGTATCGGCACGGATACCGGTGGGTCCGTCCGCATTCCCTCCGCGCTGAACGGGCTGACCGGTTTCAAGCCAACCGCGCGCCGGGTGCCGACCGATGGCGCCTTCCCGCTGTCATGGGCGCTCGATTCCATCGGCCCGCTGGCCCGTTCCGTCGATTGCTGCGCATTGCTGGATGCGATCATGGCCGGCGAGGCGCCGTCGGACGTCACACCGCTTTCGGTCAAGGGCATGCGTCTGGTCGTTCCGGGCACCATGGTGATGGATGATATGGACGAGCATGTCGCCAAGACCTTCGAGGCCGCGCTGGACAAGCTGTCCGCCGCCGGTGCACTGCTGGAAGAAAAGCCGTTCGAATGGCTGCTGGAAATCCCGGCCTCGAACAAGGCGGGCGGTTTCGCCCCGACCGAGGCCTATGCGATCCACCGCGAGCTGCTGTCCCGCAAGGAAAGCGCCTATGACCCGCGCGTTGCCACCCGTATTCAGGGCGGCGCCAAGATGGCCGCGGCGGATTACGTGATCCTGAGCCGCCGCAGGGTGGAAATTCAGGCCGTCGCCAATGCCGCCACGCGGGATTATGACGCCGTGCTGATGCCGACCGTGCCACAGATCGCCCCTAGCATTGCCAGCCTGGAGAGTAACGAAGCGCTTTATCACACCACCAATCTGCTGATGCTGCGCAATCCGTCTCTCGGCAACTTCCTCGACCGCTCCGCCGTCTCCCTGCCCTGTCACGAGGCGGGCACGGCGCCAGTCGGCCTGATGGTGATGGGCGAGACAATGGGCGACGCGAAAACCCTGTCGGTCTCGGCCGGGATCGAAGCGGTTCTGGGGAAATAAAGCCTAACGCGCGCCGGCAAAGGGAGAACGCCGTTTCGGGGCGCAGCTTTTCAGCGCCTCGAACGGGTTCTTCAGCTTTTCGCCAGCTTCTTTCAGACGTCCGCTCAGCTTCGGGATCTGCATGACGTTCTGGATGCGGCGATCCAGGAACGCCCAGGTCTCCGCATAATCTTCCGACGTATCATTCAGCCAGAACAGAACGGTCGCGCTATAGACCGCCGCGAGCAGCCCGCGCTTGGTGTAGAAATTATAGTCGGTCGCGGTATCGCCCGCCGCTTTCCAGATGGCATCCACCGTCTTGTAGAGACTGCGTGTGCCAATCCCGCCATGGCCCGGAATCGCCAGATAGGCGAGCGTCCGGCGCACCGCCTCTTTATGTGGCGCCGCCTGTTCAAGCCGGATACGCACGGCTGTGCCGATGCGCTCGCGGATCTTCATCCCGGACGGGTTCCGGCTCTGGAAAGCCTGCACCATGTCCCGGTCGGCCCGATCGAGAAAATGGCCGATACAGTCGGTAACGCCAGCGGGAAACAGACGATCAAGCTCGGCAATCGAGATCCCGGCATCCTCCGCGCCATGGCGCAGGGTCTTGCGGCTCCAGCCATCGAACATGACATGCGGCAGGATGCAATCGAGCACCCGGTCCCGCTCAGCCTCGCGCTTCTCCAGTACGGAATCGGTATCTTCGGTCATGTGCCGTCTCCCCGAATGTCTTCCGGCGCCGCGTCGATTGCAGCCTGCAACAGTTCCTCGCCATAGCCGAAGCGGCGCATATCCGTCATCCGCTCCGGATAAAGAATGCCGTCCAGGTGATCGACTTCATGCTGGACCACCCTTGCATGAAAGCCTTCCGCCTGACGCAATACCTTCTCACCCTGCAGGTCAAAGCCCCGATAGGCAATCTTCCGGTAGCGCGGCACTTCGCCCTTCAGGCCGGGAATCGACAGGCACCCTTCCCATCCCAGCTCCATCTCGCCTGAAAGTGGCTCGATGACCGGATTGATCAGGACCTGAAGCTCAAGCGGGCCGTCATTCGCCGCCGCCGTTGCCCGCTCACCCGGCACCTTGAAAACAATGATGCGTTTCGGGACGCCGATTTGCGGCGCGGCAAGGCCGACACCACCGGCGGCCGCCATCGAGTCTGCCATATCCTTGGCCAGGGCCGCGATCTCTTCCGAGGCCGGGTCCGGAATTTCCTCGGCCCGGCGGCTGAGCACAAGCGCGCCCATGCGTACGATCTGTTGTGTTGTCATGTCTTGGATATAGAACCCTCTCCCCATTTGGTAAACTCTGGGCTATAATCTGCCCGCGTCAGATTGGCGCCGAGAACAGATTGCAAAGCCGCCATGCAAAAGCCGCGTGATTAATCCACGCTCGGCCTTTGCAAGCGGCAATCTCTTGTGATACACACCGCGTTCTTGTCTCAGGGAGGCGAATTTTCCCGGGGCATTTTGCGTTCTGAATTCGCACAATTGTTTTGGAGGTCGGGTTTCGTGCATGTAACGGTCCGCGATAACAATATTGATCAGGCACTGCGCGCGCTTAAGAAGAAGATGCAGCGCGAAGGTGTCTTTCGGGAAATGAAGCTGCGCCGCAACTTTGAAAAGCCGTCTGAAAAGCGGGCGCGCGAGAAGGCTGAGGCCGTCCGCCGCTACCGCAAGCTGATGCGCAAGCGCATGGAGCGTGAAGGCTTCTAGAGCCTCAGGGCTTCGTCGCTCCGGCGGCAACTACCCGATCCAAACACAGAACCGCCCTCGCATGCCGAGTGGCGGTTTTTGTGTTTCCGAATTTTAGACGTCAGTCGTCTTCTTTCGGCATCAGCCGCGCCAGCGACATGGCAAGCTCTGCAATCGGCTGGGTCTGCACGATGACACGGCCGGGGCCGGTGACGTGCGTGACGAAGATCCCCTCGCCGCCGAACACAAGATTCTTGATGCCTTTCTGGAAGGCGATGTCGTAGTCGCACGTACCGGAAAAGCCGACGAGACAGCCGGTATCGATGGTGATCCGTTGCCCCGCGGCGAGCTCCCGCTCAACCAATGTGCCCCCGGCATTGAGGAAGACGAGGCCGTCTCCTTCCAGTTTCTGCAGGATCAGCCCCTCCCCGCCGAAGAAACCGGCGCCGAGTTTACGGGTGAGCGCGATGGAGACATCCACACCCCGCGCGCTGCAGAGATAAGCGTCACGCTGACAATAGAAGAGGCCCTCATTCTGGCTCAGGTCCATGGCGCGGATCTGCCCCGGCATGGAGCCGGCGAAGGAAACATCCTGCCGTTCGTCGCCTTCATTCACGAAGAAAGTCAGGAACAGGCTCTCGCCGGAGAATTTGCGGAACAGGCCGCCAAGCAGACCGCCGGACAACTCCGTGGTCATTTTGATGTGCTGGTCCATCATCACCATGGCACCGGCCTCGGCCTGCACCGCCTCGCCCGGATCCAGGGTCACCGTCAGAAGCGGGGCGTGATCTCCCTCGATCCGGTAGTCGATAACATCGGCGGCCATGAGAACTCCTGTTGGGCGGACAAACCATCGGTCAACGACACATAGTGTCGGCGTGTGCGCAATCAACGTGATTGCAATCCGCTATTCAGCTCATAATGCTGCCCTACCACTCAGACACAAGTCCAGCTTCGGGACCGCCGCCATGACCAATCTGCTCTCCGAAATGCTTGCCACCCGCCCCTGGCTCCTAGCCGACGGTGCCACCGGCACGAACCTGTTCGCGCGCGGTCTGCAACATGGCGACGCGCCGGAGCTGTGGAACCTGGAAGAGCCGGAAAAGGTCCGGGCGCATTACCGGGACTTCATCGAGGCGGGCAGCGACATTGTTCTGACCAATACATTCGGCGGCACGGCGAACCGGCTGAAGCTGCACAAGCTGGAAGACAAGGTCTACGAGATCAACAAGGCGGCCGCCGAACTGCTCGCGGCGGAGATCGCCGGAAGCGGCCGCAAGATCGTCAATGCCGGCAGCGTCGGCCCGACCGGTGATCTTTATGAGCCGCTGGGTCCGCTCACCATAGAAGACGGCAAGAACGCCTTCGCCGCCCAGATGCGCGGCCTGAAGGATGGCGGCGCCGATGTCGCCTGGATCGAAACCATTTCCTCCGAAGAAGAGCTGGCGGCGGCACTGGATGCGGCGGACGAAGTCGGTATTCCGGCGGTTTGCACCCTCTCCTTCGATACCAACGGCCGGACCATGATGGGCATGACACCGCAACGCCTGGTCGAGATGGTGCATGCCCGTCCGGTCAAACCGGTCGCCTTCGGCGGCAATTGCGGTACCGGCGCCTCGGACCTGCTGGTTGGCCTGCTCAGCGCCCGCGACAGCCTCGCCGCGGATGACATTCTGCTCTCCAAGGCCAATTGCGGCATTCCCGTCTTCGAGGACGGCGCGGTCCGCTACAATGGCACGCCGGAACTGATGCAGGCCTATGCCGGACTTGCCGTCGATCTCGGCGCCCGGATCATCGGCGGCTGTTGCGGCACCACGCCGGAGCATGTCCGCGCCATGCGGCAGGCACTCGAAGGCCACACGAAGGGCGATACCCCCGACATGACCGCCATCGTGGCGGCTTGCGGTACCCTGACAGGGGCCACGGCCGAACTTCTCGGCGATGGAGAGGGCAAAGAATCTACTCGTCAGCGCCGTGGTCGCAGACGGAATTAATCCGGCGAAAGCCGATCCGGGAACGGTTCGGTTTATTTAACTTTCCGGCCTTTTCAGCACGTTGACCCTCCCCTGCACCGCCCCTACCTTCAGGATCGGAACGGACAACCATTCCCGCGGGATTTGACAGGGCAGCTTGCATCCGCGTCACCAACTGCTAAAGCGCCACGGGTGCGTTCCCGTGGGCCCGAACCGAGTGGCGGGCATGCCGCGTCCTGCGCGGTCTTGCATGACCTGAGCGATGAAACAGACGGATAATTTCCGTCAACGGGCAGTCTTGTCCGATTGCTGAGGCACGCCTGCGAGCGACGCTGGAAGGATAGAACGAGCATGGCGCAAGCAATCGAACGGATACACG